>NZ_JBSWYJ010000014.1:0-137446 GCF_056161045.1 Flammeovirga sp. AWQ4_249 | reverse complement strand
TTATGCACTTTTCATTATTTGCTTGTGGTTTGGAGACACGATTAATCGTGCCTCTACATGGGAATACTTTCAATTTATATTCTACGCTTTTGGAAGGATAGCCAACCTTAAGCCCATGAATTTATGCATGGAAATTCGTGGATTGGCGTTTTGCATTATGCACTTTTCATTCCTCTCTCACTTTTCATTCTCCTTACTGCCTAATCATTTTCAACATTTTTATGATTTCTGCATTTCCTTTTTCTTGAATTGATAACATATAGTACCCTGATGGTAATTTTGAGATATCTAATGTTGTAAGGCTGTAATGTATTGTTTTTTCTTGTTTAAAAAGTTGTGTTCCTGTAAGGTCATAAATACTGATTTCTACGGTCATTCCATTAAGGAACTTTGGTGCAGAAATCGTTAGTTTGTTTCCATTGGAAGGATTTGGAAATAGTTTGAATTGAGAGGCTAATTCATCATCTGTATTGGTAAGTAAGCTTCTGAAACAGGCAAAAACTTTCATGTCTTGCTCTGTTTTTGAATTGTTATTTACTTCAATTCCTATACAATCCACAGAGGTAAACCATCCTCCAAATTCAAACCCTTCTTTTGTTGGCGGTTCTGGAAGTTGTACGAATAATTCTTCTCCTTTCGCGACATATTGTCGATGATATACTTCTTCATCAATGTAAAATGAAAGTGTTGTCGCAGGTAGATGTTGCCCATAAAGATGTAGATTTCCTTCTGTTGTGATGGTATTATTTTCTAATCTTTCCGTTAAAGCTTCGTTTGTATACCATCCATCAAAATACATTCCTTCGATTACTGGCTCTTCTAAAGTAATTGGTAGGGATGTAGCATTGAAAGTATGTATTAGATTTGGGTTTTCAATGCCTTCTTCTAGGTGATAGGTGATGCTATATTCTTCATAGAATTTTGCGTACAATGTCACATCTCCTTTTGTTGTAATCTGATTTCCTTCTAGTGGTTTTGTGAAGTCTTTATCTGTATACCAACCTTCAAATACTCTCCCTTCAAAATGCGGTGCTAATATTGTTATTGGCAATTCTTTTTCTAGGAAATTGGTCTTTTGTCCTTCAGGATTTACAGCACCTTCTTCTAAGTGATAGGCAATTCTATACGGAATTGTAAATTTTGCCCACACTTCATGATCATTTAATGTTGTAATCTGATTATTTTCTAAAGGAATTGTCAATGCTTTGTCTTCATACCAACCTACAAAACGGTAATTGTCTGATGTGGGTGAAAAAAGTGTCAAAGGGAGATCATCAATGGAGAATTGAACCGTTCCTGATGTCACTTCTACTCCGTTTACTTCCCCTTCGTAATACACATTATAAAAATCGGTATCCCATTTTGCGAATGCTCTTAAATCATTGGAAGGCATAGTAGCAGGAAAGTCAAAAAGAGTAGCAAATGATGCATCTGTATACCACCCACCAAAAGTATATCCTTCTCTAGTTGGATCAAGTGGAGGAGTAATATTTTCACCTACATTAAGATAAAGGTCATCGATCTGTTCTGCACCATTCTCATCGAAAGTCAAACCATATTTTTCAGTGGCATAGAACATATCTTGTGTCACTAATTTATATTCTCTATCCCCTAATTCTTTATATTCTAAAGATAATTTTTGACGATAAGAATATTGCGTATAATACATATCAATGTAATGATAACCTGCTTCTAATCCGATAGAGCCTTCAGCAAACCATGGATCTTTATCAGAAACACCATCTAAATAAATGATTTCTTCCCCATCAATTTTAATGATACATCCATCATCTGATCGAACAAAAAACTCATATATTTTATCTTCTGGAACTTTAATAAATCCAGATAGATGTAATCCAAAATATTCATGATCTAACTTCCCGACTGCATCAAAATCAAGGGTAGGTGCAAATTCACTTCCTGTAATTGTACCTTGTTCCAATACAGTCAATGTAGTAAAATCAGGTAAACTTCTTGTTCCTTCTTCTAAGTCGAAAACTTTATATTTTAAACCATTAAACAATGTTTCTGATATTTCTTCATCAGGATTTAAGGCAATATTTTGATAAGTTGCTACATAAGGTTCATATTCTGCATTGAAACCAAATGCCTTAAACGTAAAAGTGGTTGTTTCAGTAATCTTTAAAGTATCTGGAAAAATAGGTGAATTTTCAGTAGGAATAGAGCCATCTGTAGTATAACGTAACGTTGTTCCTAACATCAAATTATCCACAAAAATATTTACTTCATTTGCGAATTCTCTAGAGCGTGGTTTTGTCCAAACTAACGTTTCTAATGTATCTATTTTATTCCCAACATACCAAGTAGCATCCAATTGATTTTCAGTTGTACTGTAAATACTTTTACCATGATCAGTAAAAGTTTCTTCTACAGTAGAAGATTTTTCTAATACTATTCTTTCATCATCCCAAGGTTGAATTTGTGTATATTTTAATGGGTTTCCTGAGATCGAATGATGTAACGCAAAACGCTCTCCTTCTTGTACTCTATTCACTTTTGTATGTACCCAATTGGTTTTGCCATCGACAACTACCGGTACTTTCATTTCTACAAAATCCCAACTATCTGGAAGTCTTGGGTTATAGGTAAATGTTTCATTGACAAAAGAGTACTTTGTTCCACCAATCCATTCAATGATTGGCATGACAACAGCAATATCCCAATTGTAATAGCGAGAACCCCAAGCTTCATCATTATGATCCCAAGCTTCAGGAGCTACAGGGTAACCATATTCTCTTGTCATGGCATCATAGTGATTTAATGTAATGGCAATTCCACCGTGATCTACACCTTGCGTAAAAACTCCATCAATCCCCAACCATGTACTCATAGATGCTGCACGGAAAATACCATTGGGTGGGCTATCTGCCGATCTTGTATTAATACCATTTGGAGAGATAAATCCACGTTCAGTATCCAAAACAAATTTATCGATATGTTCTTCTGTCATTTCAGGCGTTAAAGCTCTATTTCTTAGTTCATGTACATGCCAACTATTCTTCCATGAATCATTGTTGTATTGTTCCATCAACCATGGCCACTTATTATTTAAGAAAAGATCAGTTTGTTGTTCTTCTACAGATTTCCAATAGGCAAGGTCTTCTGTTTCTCCTAATTGTTCTGCCATCCATCCTAACTCTTGTGCTTCATTGACACCAATTGACTTGCTTTCGTTGTCAATATAAAGTGGTCTCAATAACTCAAAATAGACTTCTTGTAAGAAATCCATATCTCCAGAGTGGTCAAATTGTTTCCAGATTTGTCCTACAGCACCGTTAAAATTCATCCTAGTTTCAGGAGAATACCAATAGGTCCCAAAATTATCAGGCATGAAATTGACTTCATTTTTGTACTGTACCATGTACTTCCAAGACAATGCATTACCAAAACTCCATGCTTCTTGATTAGCGGTATAAGATCCTGCGCCACAAAATCCCCATGAATCATAAAGGTGTAAACCCATGAAGTTATTGACGGCTGTCTGTGTATGAGGGTACGTTTCCCATCCTTCTCCAATCTCCATAAAGTACATAAAATACAATGACCAAAGGAAGTAATAGGCATCAACGACATCTTGGTCAGAACATCTGAAATATGGAATTTCATTATTGAGAATTCCATTCATCATTTCCGTTTTTTGATCTCTTTTTAAACCAATATCTGCAAGGTCCTCTTTCGCTCTATTGACTGCATTTTCTTCGATGTCATCAACACTAAGCGATAGCCCCACTTTTTCATACGCTGGAATATCTAAAGTAAATGAATACCCCACATTTCCTGCTGATAAAGTCTCGCTTTTGAAATCATATAATGTGTGATCTGAAGTGTACACAAAATGAAGGCCTGCATACATCATTTCACCCACTACTGCTTGTTCACCCCAAATCGTTTTGGCCATTGCCGTCCCATTCTCCAATAGTACCACTGTATTTTGAGACGTATTATGGTCGACTGTTGAAGTACACGACTGTGATCTTGGTGTGGCTGCATCTCCGTCTGAAGTAGGAATATCTCTTGTATCGTAATAACTTTCTCCTTCAAATTCAATGGTAATAGGTTGATCTGCTGTGATGATTGTACTTAATACATCATTCTCTGAGATAAATTTTTCTTCCGTTATGTGCACCCCGGCTACTTCGTATTTTACTATCATTTTGTCAGGTCTCCAATCCAAAGATTTTGGGGTAGGATGAGGGTATCTTTTTCCATTGATAATGACTGTACCATACGCTGACTTCACTCTTCTCCAAAATTCCCAACCCCAAAGGTCATGTCCTACTCCACCTGTTCCGTCAACGACACCATGCCCTCTTGCTCGTCCATCTCTAAACATTGGGTGCGTAAAACCTAACGTTTCATTTTCCCTCATGTCCTTGTATTCTGCTTGCCCTGAACCGGCTACATAATACATTTTATTTCCTGCCATAAAACCATAATGGTCTCCATTGATATCCCTCGACAACATTTCACAATAGTCCGTATAGGAAGGTGCTCCTTCCTCAACGATCTGCCATGAAGGCCATAACGTTAAATTACCTACTTGGTCAATTGTATTGTTACCCAATCTATTTTCAAGGTTTTCATCCGTATACCAATACTTAAATCTTTGACCTGATAAAGTTGGATGTTCTAATTTTAAAGGAAGATCTTCAACAGTAAAGGTGGATGGATTGTTTTCTGAATTAACAGCCACATTCAATTGATAATTAATTGAATAGTCAATTACTTCCCATTGTGCATAATAAGTGATATCAGCAGAAATATTTTCAATGCTTTCCAAATTAGAGGCTAACGTTTCTCCACTTCCATCAGCCGCTGTATTCCAAGATTTAAAGTGATAACCAATGCTAGTGATTTCGGGGATTTGAACCGTATAGTTGTTACTTGGTTGTGCTTCTTCTATCACTGGAATCCCATTATTATTAGGGTCAAATTTTACTTCAAAAATATCAAAGTATTCATCCAATGGGTTTTCCATTTCCATTAAAGTTACAATCTCATCAGCTGCTAACGCTCTTGAGTACAAGTACAATTCATCAATTGTTCCTTCGAATTGACCTTGTTCATCTTCTTGATTACCGATATATAAAAGGCGATCAGTCCCTCCGAATAAAACATATCCTGGTTTACGAACATAATCAATGCTGTTGAGTTGGCCATTGACATACATTCTTGTAGAATCTCCATCAAATGTCATGGCTAAATGATACCATTGTTCTAATCTATCCTCTGTTAGTGTTTGATTTCTTGCTTGAACAAAGGCATTCCCAAAATCTCTTTCTTCTCCTTTACTAATGGTAGAAAGATAGGTGTTGAAGTTATTTCTATCGTTTATTTCGAAATAATAACTGTAACCATTCTTTTCTAATTTTAAAATGTTTTGTCTTGTTCCGTCGCTAAGTTGAATTGGTTTAATCCAAAAGGCAAGTGTCATTGCTTCTGCTCCATCCATTCGGAAAGCTTCGCTATTGTCTCCTTCGAGTACCATGTAGGCACTTTGTCCATTTTTGGGAGAAATAGTTAATGCTGAATTGGTATAATATCCTTCATTTGTGATTGTGGTATTACCGATTAGTGTACCCGCTGCTGAGCTACCTTCACCAAAGCTGCAGTTGTTATTATCAAAACTGAAATAGCCTTGAAGGGCGATATCTAGACCAGCTTTTTCGATATTTAATTCTTGTGCTTTTACTGAAAATGTGGTGATCAGTAAGAGGAAGATTTGGATATATATTTTTATGTTAGTTGTCATGGATTGTGAGCGTTTCATTTCAGATTGATGCTTATTTTTTGTGGTTCTTGTTTGTGGTGCGGAGACGCGATAAATCGTGTCTCTACGAGGGATATGCTTTCAATTTAGAATTGTCCTTTTTTTGAAATTTTATCCATTTTGTTGACAAGAAATTACCTAACTGTGGTTATTACTTGTGGTGCGGAGACGCGATAAATCGTGTCTCTACGAGGGATATACTTTCAATTTAGAATGTCCTTTTTTTGAAATTTTATCCATTCTGTTGACAAGAAATTACCTAACTGTGGTTCTTACTTGTGGTGTGGAGACGCGATAAATCGTGTCTCTACGAGGGATATGCTTTCAATTTAGAATGTCCTTTTTTTGAAATTTTTCCATTCTGTTGACAAGAAATTACCTAACTGTGGTTCTTACTTGTGGTGTGGAGACGCGATAAATCGTGTCTCTACGAGGGAGAGGTTTTAGCTAAATTGAAAATGCAATTATCCTTTCAATTATTAGTATCTAAATTGAAAGGATAATTGTTTATCATTTTTCATTGTTCACTTTTCACTTATAATATCGAAGCGAAACCTTCTGCACTTGACACTGTATTTCCGTCAGTATCTTTTGCGACAACATACCAAACCCAATTGCCCGTATTCGCATTTTCTTCTGTGATCGCGTAAGATGTTTCTGTAAGGTTTTCAACTACAGTTTGTCCACCACCTGTTAATCTTTCCATGTGAAAATCGTAAGTGATTGCACTCCCTTCGATGTCTGATGAAGTAGACCATGAAAATACATATTGGCCTTCTTCTTTTTTCATATCAAACAATACTGGAATGGTAGGAACTCCTGATGCTGTAGGTGTCTGTAATGTTGTAAAACTCCAAACTGGGCTACTGATCTCTCCTGATTTACCATCGGTAACTTTTACTTGCCAATAGTAAACAGATCTTTCTTGCAGACCATCTTCTGGTGTGAAAGCATACGCTGCTTCTGTTAATCCTCTTGTCACTTCTACCAGTTCATTTTCAGATTCACCAAAAGCAAAACTGTAAGTTAGAGGATCTCCATCATCATCTGTTGATTCCCATTCAAAAGTAGGTGTCAATTCTTCACATGTATGGTTATCTGTGTAACGGTGAGAAGGAATAGAAGGAACATTATTCGTTTCTCCATCTTCTCCACATCCTACAAACAAAAATAAAAGTACGTTGAGCGGTAATAATAAATTTTTACATTTCATGACTTTCTATTTTATTAAAATCTTTATTAAAAAAGCCTTGGGGATGTATATACTACCTCCCCAAAGCATTAATTATTTCACGATAAATTGGATTGTTTCTGTGTAATCTGTTGCTGTACATTGTACATTCAAGAAATAATTTCCACTTGGTAATGCACTTACATCAAGTTTCAATACTCTTCCAGAAATTGTTGCTAGATTCTCTTTTCTAAAGATTACATTTCCTCCTAATCCAATTACTGTTGCATTTACTTTTTCAGTCGCAGCGTCAAAAGGTAACACAGCTTGAATAGTTCCCGTTGTTACTGGGTTTGGATAAACCATCAAGTTACCAATTGTAAAGTTGATATGGTCTGTTGCACAAGTTGATCCATCCGTTACCAAGGCATTATAATTTCCTGGTCTTAAGTTTGAAATCTCAATTGTACCATCTTCAGAAGTATATTCTTGACTATCAATATGCACTGTATAAGGTGCTTTTCCTCCATCAATCGAAAGATGAATTCTATTACCTGAAACAGAAGCTGTTGTTTCAATTGGATCTACTGTTGGTATTTCAATTTCGTAATTAATTGATGATGAATTCGCTAAAGAAGAAACGGTTAAGTTATAGATGTTACTTGCAAGTCCACCCATTATCCGTTCTTCTCCCGCTGCAATATCAAAGGTCCAATTTCCTAAAGCTACATTGATACCTTGATCACCAGCAATGATCACTAAACGACCATCATTCGTTCCATAACAAGATGGTGAATATGCAGTAATTTCAATACCATTTGTCCACTCTTGTGATGGAGCAACCCACTTCGCATAGAGCGTTCTATTACCCCTAGGCATTGTTTCAGGAATAGTATAAGCTTCTGTAAAATAAGGATCTGCAAACCAACCTGCGAATTCAAATCTATCTAATGTTGGATTTTCTGGTGCTGTTATTTCTTCACCTTCAAACAAGATGATACTTTCTACAAGCGTACCTCCATTGGATTCAAATGTAATGACATACTGAACAATTTCTTCCCATTTTGCATAAACAATGATGTTGTTATTTGGCATTGTTTCAGGGAATTCAAAAGGTGTTGCTAATTCAGCATCTTCAAACCACCCAAGGAATACAAATCCATCTTGAACAGGATCATTTGGAGGTGTGATTACATCACCAACTTCTAAATAAACATCTTCAATTTCTGAACCTCCATTCGTTTCAAAAATGATCGTAAATATTGTACTTTCTTCCCATTTCGCATAAAGCATTACATCTTCCGCAGGCATTGTAGGTGGAATAATATAAGGAGTTGTTAAACCAGCATCTTTATACCAACCTACGAAAGAGAAGCCTTCTAAAACAGGTATTCTTGGTGCTGAAATATTTGCTCCTGCATACGCTAAAATACTTTCCACATCACTGCCTCCATTTGAATTAAATGAGATCGTATATTTCGGATCTTCTAACCATTTTGCATAAACCGTAGTATTTTCTGCTGGCATTGTTTCAGGGAATAAGTAAGCCACTGTCAATGCTTCATCTGTATACCATCCTTCAAAACTATAGTTCATCAACGTTGGATGAGCAGGTGCTGAAATTGCTGAATTATAATCCGCAATAATATCTGCTACCGCTGATCCTCCATTCGTTACAAAACTGATACTGTATTGATTCACATCCCATTTGGCATATACTGAGATATTTTCTGATAAGCCCACAATCGTAGAGAATTCCTCTTCGAAAGTTCCGTCATCTTTAAACCAACCTCCAAAAGTATAGCCTTCTCTTGTTAAAGTAGGGATTTCATAATTTTCATCTTGGTCTGCATATTCTCGTGCAACTATTTCACCTTCACTGTAGTAAGAAATTTGATACACAGGGCTTGATGAGAATTTCGACCAAACTTCGGTATCTTTTCCTTCTGTGATTTGTCCGAAAGGCAAACGATTTTGCGTGGTTTCATCTGAATACCAACTTACAAAATATTCACCTACTTTTGAAGGCTCTTTTAATGTAAGTGGAAGATCTTCTACTGTAAATGTTACTGGGTTTTCGTCATTTACAACTCCAGCTTCTACATTATAAGTAATGGCATATTCTTTTAATGTCCAGTGTGCATAAAGCGTTGTATCTGCTTCTAAAGTAATTGGGTTACCTGCATCAAACATTTCTCCTTGACCATTTCTCTCTGTATACCATCCTTGGAAATCATAATGCTCTCTTGTTGGATCTTCTAAAGAAGAAAGGTTAAGTGCATAGTTTGATAAAACTGTAGTTCCAATTGTATCAGCATCCATGTTATTTCCATGATCGAATACCGCAATATATTCTAATAAACCCTGTCTTGGTGTCGCTAAGTTTTTGATTGTTTCAATTTCTACACTACTTAATGCACGGTCAAACATATATAATTCATCAATCGAACCATTAAATTGTTTGGTTACTGATGGACTATTGTTTGCTGCCACCATTGCTCCAATATTGAATAATCGGTTATCAAAAGTAACAAGATCATAGTCTGTGTTTACATAATCACCACTAAATTCACCATTGACATATAATGACGTTTTGCTTTCAGCTGCATTGTAAACATATGCCACGTGATTCCATTCATTTAGCTTCATTGAATGGTTTAAAGATTGTGTATTTCCATTTGAAAAAGTAGGATCAGCACCTTCTTTATACGTTGCTACATAAGCTTTGAAACGGTCACTTCCTCCGTCAATTTCTAGACGGTAAGCATCTCCACCATTTTCATCAGTCGCTGCAATAATGTATTGATCACCTTGTTGTGTTGGTTTTACCCAAGTCGCTACTGTCATTGCAGAAGCACCTTCCATTCTGAATTTTGCACTGTTTTCTAAATCGAAATTGACATGAGCATTATTAATTGAAAGAGCACTTCCTGTATATTTTGCTTCAGAAGATAATGTCGCTCCATTACCCACGAATGCACCGTTGTTTCCTTTAGCAGTACCTTCATCAACAACTACATCTCCATTTTGATTTTCATCAAAACTAAAGTAACCTACAAGATTCTCAGATAAACCATCCAAGTCTAACATTTTGTCATCAGAAGAAGTCATTGGTGTCCAATGTGCATAAAGTGTAGCACTTTGAGCAAAAACATGATCATGAAGAATTTTCATTCCTGTTCCTGCTTCTCCAGTAAACCAACCGGCAAAACGATAATTGTCTTCACGAGCCGCTAATTTTGGCAACGCTAATTGGTAACCACTTTCGATGGTCGCAATTTTAGTTGCATAAATTTGAGCTCTATCCGATAATGTGATTGTATGGAAAACTTCATCTGCTGTAAAGCCTGACCACAATTCCATATCACCTGTTTGTGTGATTTTACTATCTACTAATAACTTAGTACGTGCTTCATCTTTGAACCATCCCATGAAGAATTCACCTTCTTTAGTATCAGGCATTAATACTTTAGGAAGATCTGAAACATCGTACATTTCAGTAACAGTTTCGTTTGCTTTATGCAATGTCAAAGTATATTCTTTTAAAGTCCAATGTGCATAGTAATACGCATCTTCAGATAATTGAATATCTAAAGCTGGATCAAAAGCTACACCTGCTCCATTTTTCTCTGTAAACCAACCTTGGAATTCATAACCTTCTCTTTCTGGCATTCCCACTAATGCAGGATCAATTTCGAAGTTGTCTAAAACAGTAGCTCTTAATGTATCTACATTTGCATTGTCATCATAATCAAATACAGCAATGTATTCTAAAAGAGGGGCTGTTGGTTTTTCTAAATCACGTAAGGTATTGATTTCATCAATTGTCAGGGCACGGTCGAATAAGTATAATTCATCCATTAAACCATCAAATTGATATTGTACTACAGGATCTCTAGTTACACCCACTTGAGCACCTAAATTAAACTTACGTGTATCGAAAGTCACTAGATCGTAGTCTGTGTTTACATATTCTCCAGAATATTCACCATTTACATAAATGATTGTTTTGCTTTCAGCACTATTGTAAACATACGCCACGTGAACCCACTCATTCAAGTTTAAGTTATCATTCAATCTATGGTTTAAAGACTGAGCGTTACCATTTGAGTAATTAGGAGTTTGATCAGCATCATAAGAAGCGATATAACCTTTAAAACGGTCACCATTTGTCACTTCTAAGTAGTGCGTATCACCACCATTGTCATCTGTAGCTGAAACAATAAATTGTCTTTCACCTTCTTTATGAGGCTGCACCCATAATGCCACTGTTACATTAGATGCTCCACCCATTCTTAGTTCCTCACTATTGGCTAAATCAAAACCAACATAAGCATTGTCAATGGCTAAAGCTGAACCTGAATACTTGGCATCGGCATTGACTAATTCTGCTCCAGCACCAACAAATACACCACTTCTACCTACCGCTGTACCTAAATCAACTACTACATCACCTGCTTGATTTTCATCAAAACTGAAGTAACCCACCAGGCTTTCTGAAAGACCATTGATGTCTAAATTGATTCCATTTGAAGATTCCATCGCTTGCCAATGGGCAAATACAGTTACGTCAGCCACAATAGCATCTTCTGTCGTAATACGTTGACCTAAGCCATTTTCTTCTGTAAACCAACCCACGAAACGGTAATTGTCATCACGAACTTCAAGCGTTGGAAGATTTACTTTATAGCCATTTTCTTCAATGGCTAATAATGAATTGATGATCTCGCCTCTATCAGATAATCTTACATTATAGAAAGATTCTCCAGCTGTAAATGAAGACCATAATTCAACATTTCCAATAGATGTAATTGTTGCATCAACTAATAATTGTGTTCTTTCCTCATTCGTATACCAACCTAAGAATTGTGCTCCATCTTTCGTGTCAGCAGCAACTACTTTTGGAAGGTCATTGATGTAAAACATTTCCGTTTCAATACCATTGGCAGTATTTAAAGTAATCGTATAAGCTTCTAAACTCCAATGTGCAAAATATTGTACATCAGAAGATAAAATATTATCACTCATTGGGTCAAATTGCTCACCCATTCCATTTCTTTCTGTAAACCAACCTTGGAAGTTGTATCCCTCTCTTACTGGAGTTGCAACTAATGCAGTATTAATTTCATAATTATCTAAGACTGTTGTTTTTAGTGTATCCACATTGACACCGTCTCTATAATCAAATATCGCAATGTATTCTTTTAATGGTTCAACAGGATTATTTAATCCTTGTATTGTTTGAATTTCATCTTGAGATAATGCTCTATCGAAGAAATAAAGTTCATCAATTAAACCATTAAACTGATTTTGGATCACAGGATTTCTATTGGTTGCTACATTTGCACCAAAGTTTAATTTTCGATCGAAACTGTTTAGATTAAATCCATCTTTGATTGTTTCACCACTTGATTCACCATTGACAAAAATTTCTGTCTTGCTTTCCGCACTGTTGTATACAATTGCTACGTGAATCCATTCGTCTACATTAAGATTTCCACCAATTTGATGATTATCTGAAGTCGCAAAACCACTTCCTCCATCAGTTGGAAGGAAAGTATTCATTCTGTTGTCATTTCTAATATTCAAACGGTAGCTACTACCACCATTATCATCCATTGTCGAAATGATATATTTATCTTCTGAAACTAATTCGTTTGTTTTCACCCAGCAAAGTACAGTCATTGCACTTGCATCTTTCATGATGAAAGGGTTACTATTGGATTGGTCAAAACCTACATAAGCAGCACCGCTTGTCGGGTCAATTTCTAATGCACTTCCTGAATAAACAGCATCCGTAGCATTTAATTTTGCACCTGCTCCCATAAAGCTACCCATCATTCCTTTTGCACTACCTTCTTGTGCAACAACATCACCTTCTAGGCTTTCATCGAAACTGAAATAACCAATAAGGTTAGCCGATAAACCATCGATATCTAAGTTATTTCCCTCATCAGAAGCCATCGAAGTCCAATGTGCATATAAGGTGATGTTTGAAGTAATCACTGTTTCAATATCGAAACGAACGCCTTCTCCATTTTCTTCTGTATACCAACCTGCAAAACGCTGGTTATCTCTCTCTGAGAATTGAGGTAAAGCCACTAAATAACTTCTTTCCTCCTTTGCAATACGTTGACCAAATACATCACCTGCATCTGTAAGCGTTACAGTATAAAAAGTAGCATTTGTCGTAAAGTCTGACCATAGTTCAACATCACCAATTGACGTAATTTCACTGTTGATCAATAGATCTTCTTTACCATTATCTTTGAACCATCCTACAAAATTTTCACCTGCTTTTGTATCTGCCATAATGGCTTTTGGAAGGTCTGTAATCGTAAAGTTCTCTGTTATAATTTCTTCTGCTTTGTTTAATGTAATGGTATAATTCACCAATTCCCAATGTGCGTAATACGTCACATTTTCCATTACTTGTACCGTTGGAGTTGATAACTCATCACCTGCTCCGTTAGGTGCTGAAAACCATCCTTTGAAAGTATATCCTTCACGATCTGCTGAAGGTACATTTATATAATAATCATCTCCTGTTACAGCTATGATATCTTCGATTTTAGCATCATAGCCAAAATCGAAAGAAGCAGTATACGTTGGTGCTTCTGCTAAAGGTTCTTGAATGTCTTTTAATGTAGCAATTTCTTCAAGGCTTAGTGCTCTATCGAAGAAATATAATTCATCAATTAAACCATCAAATTGATTTTGTAAAACGGGTCCCCTGTTAGCTGCTACATTTGCTCCTAAATTTAATTTTCGACTAAATGAAACAAGATTGAAACCATCTTTTACTGTTTCTCCACTGAATTCACCATTTATATAAATTGAGGTTTTGCTTTCAGCACTATTGTACACAAATGCGACGTGAATCCATTCATTAAGGTTTATATCTTGCCCAACTTTATGTGCGGCTGAATAGGCAAAACCATTACTTGATTCTATTGAAACAAAAGAATTAAAGCGATCATCACTTCTCAATTCTAAGCGGTGACTTCCTCCACCATTGTCATCCATTGTAGAAACAATATATTGGTCATAACCTGTTCCAATTTGGTGTGGCTGTACCCAACATGCAATAGTAATCGCTGCTGCTCCTTTCATGACAAAAGGATTACTATTTAGATCATCAAAACTGACATAGGCATCACCTGATGCTGCATTGATATCCAAGGCACTTCCAGAGTATTTTGCGTCAGCAGTCGTAAAAGCTGCACCGCCAATCAAAGTACCTGCATTGTCTTTGCTAGTTCCCCAATCACTTTGAACACCATTGCCATTATCGTCAAAACTGAAATAACCGACAAGGTTATCCGAAAGACTATTCGCATCGATGTTTTTCGTTTGAGCATGTACGCCCAAACTTACATAGAAGAGTGTCAGGAAGAGTAATATTCTTTTAATTCGTTTCATTTCAAGTCAAACATTATTGTCTTTCAAAAAATCACTTTTATTAAGTGGTGCTTAATAGTTGGATAGCAGACGTAGTTGAATGTTGTTTAAAAAAAATCAGTAAATCTCCTTATCAATTGAATGATAAAAGAGAACAGTAGTCGTAAGATTAAAAATTCAAGATTGTATGCTTTTGGTTGACAAAGTCAGCTGTCTAACCACCATTAAAAGTAGTAATTTTTTCGAATAAACTTTTATTTTATTTAACATTTCTTTTGATTTTAGCGAGAAAAATAGATCGCCGTCTTTGGGGAGAGTAAATAATGTTAGGAGTACCCATTAAATGAGCACTCCTAACTGGAAAATTATTTTCTCCAAGTTTTGTTATCTTTTGCTTTGCTGATATGATCAAATTGATGTTGATCGCTCTTCATCATACGCTCATTACCAGTTTGCTTATGCTTTTCGATTTTCTCAGCTAGTTCATTTAATCTAACTTCAAACATATCTTCGATTTTTTCAGCATCTACTTCTTCTAAGTAAGCATTTAGTTTTGCTAAAAGCTCTTCTTTTTTCTCTGGCATTTTTGCCGATAAATCATTTTGCTCACCTGGATCAGCCACTACGTCGAATAAACGAGACTCATACGTTTGTAAGTTCATCAATACTTTGTACTGACCGTCTACAATTGCAGAAGCTGGCATTGTACCACCGTACCAAGGGTAATGGAATACGATTTCTTGGTTACCTCTTTTGATATCACCTTCGTTACCTTTTTCAAATACTTCTACTAATGAACCACCGTCATATTCTTTTGCTAAAGGCTCACCACCAGTTAATTCGTTGATCGTTGCATACCAGTCCCAAGAAGCAACTGCATGTGAAGTATAACCGTTTTTCACACCAGGACCAATTACTACTGTTGGTACACGGATACCACCTTCCCAAAGAGATGCTTTACCACCTGATAAAGGAGCATTTCCTCTGAATCCACCACCGTTATCTGAAGTGAAGATTACATACGTATTGTCAGCGATACCTAATTTTTCTAAGTGGTCTAATAATAAACCAAGACCAGCATCCAAATCATCGATCATACCTGCATAGTTAGGCATCCATCCGTTACGGTTAGGGTTTTCAACATCCCAATCGTAGCTATTTGATTTCTTACCTCTTTTTGCTTTGTACTTCTCAATTGTCTCTGGTCTAGCATAGTTTTGTACGTGTGCTGCATAGTGAGATAATTGGATGTAGAAAGGCTCACCTTTTTCGACTCTTTCAGAAATGAAGTTGTTTGTTCTTTCTGTTAAACTGAAGATACCTTTAGGGTCACTATCAGGGTAACGTTCTTTGTTTCTTACTTTCCAGTCACCATCAATGTTGTTTGTGTTTCCATCACTTACATCATATCCAGGATCTCTTCTTACATCACAACCCCACTTACCAAAGTGTGCTGTTACATACTCAGGATCATTCTTTTTGATCATTTCGTGAACTGTAACTTCACCTTGACATCTTTTATTTCTAGTGATTGCAAGGATATCATATACTGTTGTATTTTGTAATCTTGCAGGAGATTTACCAAACTGGAATGATGTTCTACTTGGCGTACATACTGGTGCTGCAGAGTAGGCTTGAGAGAATACCAAACCTTTGTCTGCCATACGCTCTAAGTTAGGTGTTTCGTAGAAGTCACTTTTAGAGTTTTCGTCTCCTTCAATCATGGCAACAGAAGTATCTGTCCATCCTTGATCATCTGTATAGAATACGATAATATTTGGTTTTTTGCTTTGGGCAAAAGTCATCTGCGCGGTTAAACCGAGCATTAGGATCATCTTAAAAAATAAAGTCTTTTTCATTTCGGTTATTTGTTTTTGTCAATTATTAGTCTTTTGTTCTATTTTTATCGAAGGAAAAGACAAGCGTAAACTAGTACGCTCCTCTTTTCTCTTCTCCCTTATTTCAATTGTTTTCCAGAAGATTTCGCTCTCTTAAATCCATCCTTAGGATAGTTTTTGAAATCGAACTCTTTTAAGAATTTGAATGTCAAAGCCAAATGCGATTTTTTAGAATACTGTGTATAATAAATATCGATTTTGTGTAAGCCTTTTTTCAATCCAATATTTCCATCAAAACTCCAAGGATCTACGTGTGATGTTGAATTTAATCGAATAACTTCCTCACCGTCGATGTATAACATTGAGCCATCATCTGATCTTAAATTGAAGTTGTAAATCTCATCTAAATCCACATCGATATATCCTGAAATATGCAATGCAAAATGTTCTTTTCCGTTTAATCCTAAAGCATCAAATTTTAATTGAGGAACAAAATTATCTGCTGTAATCACACCAGTATCTACTGCTTCTAAAGTAGAGAAGTCAGGTAGTTCTCTTAATGCTTCAGGCAACTCATATAATGTGTAATCTAAACCAACTTCTAATTCTTCTTCAGGTTGAATAGAAGATAATAATGGAGTCAATTCATACGTCACTGTATAAGGTTTGAAGTCAGTGTCATTACCAAATGCTTTGATGGTAAATGTAGTCGTTTCCTCTACTGTCACAGCTTTTTCAAAAAGTGGTGAATTTTCAGTAGGAATACTTCCATCCGTTGTAAAACGAAGTACTGTTCCAGGAATAATATTTTCGGCGGTAACGTCTGTCGATGAAGTGAAAGACGTTGCTTTTGGATGCATCCACGCTAACGTTTTTTCCGACTTCGTTTTATTTCCTAATACCCAAGTTATTTTTGCTTTTTCTTTAGAAGTAACATACGTATATCCTTTCTTATTTTTCTTTTCTTGTAATTTTGAATTACGTTTTAAAACCTCTCTATTTTCATCATATGGAGTAATGTATGTTTTAGCTAAAGGATTACCTTCTACAGTATACTCTACATTATATTTGTCTCCTTTTTTCTCTCGATCCGCTTTAGTGTGTACCCAATGAGTTTTTCCTTCTTTCACTACAGGAACATACATTTCTACAAAATCCCATGAATCTGGTAAATGAGGATTGAAAGTAAAACTATCATCAAGAATAGAGTAGTCAATACCCCCTAACCATTCGATTACAGGCAATACCATCGCGATATCCCAATTGTAATATCTTGAACCCCAACCTTCGAAACGGTGATCCCAAGCTTCTGGAGCAATTGGGTAACCATATTCTCTTGTCATGGCATTGAAGTGGTTCAAAGTCGTTACGATACCTGCATGATTGGCTTCCTGACGGAATAAACCATCTACACCTAACCAACAGCTGATACTTGATGCTCTAAAAATACCATTTGGAGGAGAATCTGCTGCTCTAGTATTTAATCCTAATGGAGAAACAAAACCTGCTTCTGTATCCATCACGAATTTATCAATAAATGAAGCCGACAATTCAGGCGTTAGTGCTTCATTTCTTAAGTCTGCTAAATCCCAGATATCTTTCCATACTTGAGGTTTACGACCTTCGTACTGATCCATTACGTGTGTCCATCTGTGATTTGGGAACCACTCTGTTCTTCTATCTACAAATGCTTGGAACACTTTTTCACCTTCTTTATCTCCTAACTCTTTTGCCATCTTTACTAAAGCTTTGGCAGAGTTTAATCTTAAATCTCTTTGATCATTATCGATATAAAGAGGTTTTCCAATTTCAAAATAGGCAACTTGTAAGAAGTCCTTGTCACCTGATTGTTTGTACATTTCCCAAATTTGCTCAATCGCTCCTTCAAAATTCATACGTACTTGTGGTGAGTACCAAGTTGTACCAAAGTTATCTGGCATACCGTTGTTTTTGTTTTTGAACGGCACCATAAATTTCCATGATAAAGCATTACCGAATCCCCATGCATCTTTGTCCGCTACATAAGAACCTGCTCCACAATAAGCCCAAGAATCCCATAAATGAAGACCCATAAAATTGTTGATAGCTGTTTGTGTGTGAGGATATTGCTCATAACCTTCTTTAAGATCTGTGAAATACATAAAGTAAATCGACCATAAGAAGTAGTATGTTTTGTTGAATAACTCATCCGAAGATCTGAAGTAAGGGATTTGATTATTCAATACATCATTCATAAAATCTGTTTTTGCTAAAACTGATTTCGAGATGTTTTTATGTTCTTTTTTAATTCTACCGATCGCTTCTTTTGCATCCTCATTCACCGCATATGATAAGACTGCTTCTTCGTTTGCTGCTACATCGATAGAGAATTTATAACCTACATTACCTGTATTTAACTTATTGCTTTGGTAAGAATGAATAGTTTTGTTTGATGAAAAAACAATGTTCAAACCTGAGTACATCATCTTTCCCTCTACCGCTTTCTTACCCCATTGTGCTTTTGTAATCGTTTTACCGTTTTCTAAAAGTACTACTGCATTTTGTCCTTCATTAAATGAAACTTCAGCATCTGAACTGATTGTCATTGGTTGATTTGGAGCATCACCGTCAAAAGTTGGTGTAGTCCAAGGATTGTAAAAGCTTTCTCCTTCAAATTCAATCTGAATTGCTTTGTCAGCTGTAATCACTGTCGATAAAACATCATCTAAAGAAATATACTTTTCTTCTTTTACATTGACACCTGCAATTTCATATTCTAAAACCAGTTTATCTGGTCTCCAATACATTGCTTTTGGCTCAGGTCTCTTATTGCGTTGACCATCTACGATAACTGTACCATAAGCCACTTTTGTATGTCTCCAGAATTCCCACCCCCAGCAATCGTGACCTACACCACCTGCTGCATCTGCTTCTTTTCCGTCTACGATACCGAAACCTCTTGCACGTCCATCTCTGAACATTGGGTGACTAAAACCGATTGTTTCTAATTCAGTAATATTTCTGTATTCAGCACCACCTGCACCTGCAACGTAATAGATTTTATTACCTGCAAGAAATCCATATTGTTCCCCATTAATATCTCTTTCAAGATACTCACAATAATCTGTGAATGGAGGCACTTCACCACTTTGTGCATTGACAAAACCTGCAAGGCACATTAGTGTTATGATAGAAGCAAAAATTTTCATAATCAGTAATTTTAGAATTGGACGATTACTTGGTTACTTGATATATTTTTTAAAGATCAATGACTAAAGTGCCACTTGCTCTTTACCGATTTCGAAGTGATATACTGAGTGAGAAGTATATACAGAATCTGGCTGTACTTCAATTGATGGGAAATTGTCATGATTAGGAGCATCTGGGAAATGTTGCGTCTCCAAGCAGAATGCTGTTCTGAAATCATCTTTCACACCATTTTTGAATGTATTCGCAGATTGCATGAAGTTTCCTGAATAGAATTGTAAACCCGGCTCCGTAGTGAAGATTTCCATTTTAATATTTGACACATCACCAACAATAGAAGCTACTTTCGTTAAGTCATTACCCACTTTATTCAATTTATAGTTATGGTCATAACCTTTTCCGTAAGTCAATTGAATGTCTTCTGCATTGATACGAGCACCAATTTTTTCTGGAGTTCTAAAATCAAACGGTGTGTTTTCCACGCTCGCAAATGTACCGTCAGGAATTAATGTACTATCCACTGGCGTTGTATAATCTGCATCGATTTGTAAGCTGTGATTTAAGATCGTACCGCTACCTTCACCGTTTAAGTTGAAGAAGGCATGATTCGTTAAATTCGCTACTGTTAATTGATCCGATTTCCATTTGTAATCGATCAATAAGTCGTTGTTATCATTTAAAGCATACGTTACTTCTACCTCTAAATTCCCAGGGAAATTTTCTTCACCATCTGGAGATAAATACGAAAGTACTAGCTTTTTGTCAGTGTTTTCTTTTACATCCCAAACTACATATTGGTAGCCTTTTTTACCACCATGAAGCATGTTTTTTCCATTGTTTTGGAAGATGCTATATTCTTTTCCGGCTAAAGTAAATTTACCGTCATTGATTCTATTTCCAACACGACCGATAGTCGCACCAAAGTAAGGTTCTGTTGCTTTTACATACGCTTCTACGCTTTCCAAACCAACCACTACATCTACTAACTTTTTATCTTTATCCGGCACTAAACAACCTACAACTCGACCGCCATAATTGGTGATCGCTACTTGCATGTTATTTTTATTTTTTAATACATATAGATCCGTTTTCTTTCCATCAGTTGTTGTTTGGAAGTTTTCTTTTTTAAGACTTCCAAAAGTCACTGTAGTTTCCACTTTTTGTTCTTTTTCAGAAAGATTTTTTTGGCATCCAGCCAAGATAAAAAGACCAAGTAAGGCAGCGTATATTTTCACTTTAGTAATAGTTTAATTCTTTTATTCATTTCAAAAAGTAAGGTCGTTTTACTCCCCTTAATTTGCTTTAAGTGACCATGGGAAAAGTATATCTTAGAATTTCACACTGTGTTGTCCTTCATACATTTTAGCACCAATATCTGCACGCCAATCTTCCAATTTTTTGTGCAAGTCTTTCACCTTTTCAGGATAAAGTTCCGCGACATCATTCACTTCACTTCGATCATTGGCAATGTTGTAAAGTTCAACTCTTTGCTCATTAAAAAATTCAATCAATTTCCAATCTCCTTTTCTTATTGCTCCAGCAGAAGAACCACCAAGGAAGTGCGGATTTTCTAATGGATAATGCCAGTAGAATTCATCTCGTTGTACTTGTTTTTGTTCTCCTTTTAGAATAGGTAAGATTGAAAAACCATCTAATTTCTGTGAAGGGTCATCAATACCAGCAACATCTAAGAATGTTGGATAAAAATCTACATTCGCTGTAAAAGCATCTGATGTGGCATGTCCCTTCATTACTTTAGGATACTTGACAATCAAAGGTTCTCTAATTCCTCCTTCGTACAATTCACTCTTTCCTCCTCTTAGAATTCCGTTGGTTGTCACATTGCTTTCTCCGCCATTATCGCTTGTGAAAACAATCATTGTATTGTCAGAAAGTCCTAATTCTTCTAACTTCTGAACGATTTGTCCTACACCATCATCAATGCTTTCAATCATTGCCGCAAGGTGAGGATTATGTTCGCTTGCCCAGTGAGTACATTGGCTTTGTGGTAAACCAGCATCTTCACACAGGTAGCAAGTTCCGTCTCTTTTTACATCTCCTAGTTCTTTACCCTTTGCCAAGTATTTTTGTACTAACTCTGATTTTCCATTTAAAATAGAATGTGGAGCAAAGTGACTGATATATAAGAAGAACGGTTTGTCTTTATTTCTTTCTATGAATTCTAATCCTTCATAGTTGATTCGGTCCGTAAGGTATTCATCACCTTCTAATTTTTTGTCAGTAACCGTTGTCCATGAAATGGAATCTTGTCTAAAGTGGTAAGGATAAAAATTTGATCCATTACCTACTCCTTTTCTTTCAGTTACTAATTCTTCGTCAAACCCATGGTCTACGGCACGAATTTCTTTTTCAGCACCATGGATTTTGTAACCAGATAAATGCCACTTTCCAATAATTCCAGTAGCATATCCTTTTTCTTTTAATGCCTCAGCGATTGTTGTATGATCCACCGAAAGCGGTTCGTCTTCATTACGTAAATAATCAAGAATACCTACACGTGCTGGATATTGACCTGTCAAAAATGAAGCTCTGTATGGAGAACAAACGGGAGCGGCAGCATACGCCTGCATGAACTGCATTCCCTCTTGCGACATTTTATCTAAATTCGGTGTTTCATTGAATTCATTTCCATAACATCCCAATTCATTCCATCCCAAATCATCTGCTAAAATGAAGATAATATTTGGGGGCAAGTCTTCTCTTTTTGAAGTACAAGCAGATAGACATAAACAGATCGTTAATGTAAGTATAGAATTAAAATATCTTCTGAAGAAAGAGTAGTCACTATTTTTGTTAATCATCATAAATTCTATCTTTTTAAGAACATACTGAAGGATGCTGTTTCACCATCCCCCAGTATGTTTTTGTTAGTTGATTACTTTCCTAATTTTGGCTCATCTGAACCGAAAGTAATTTGAGTTTCCAAAATACCTACAGCGTAATCTGGATAAGGAGTCACATTAAATTTGATCGCGTCACACTTCAATTCTTTTGCAGGGTGAATCACGTTGAATTGGTTTAATGCTGTTCTGTAACCATCTGTAATATATACTTCGAATGGGTACCACTTACCGTCTTTCTTGTACTCTACGTTCCAAGATTTAGGCTTTTTCACTTTACCATTGTGCTCACTTCTGTCAGCCCAGTATACTGAGATGTCTCTGATTTCCTTTGTTTCTTTGAAGTTGATCACAGCCCACTGATCTTTACTTACTTGTGGGAAAGTTGACCATCTTGGGATACTACCTCTATCTGCAGAGCTACCAGGGATAGCACCGTCACATAATGCTTCAATTGATGCATCAGGAGCACCTTCTACAAATGAAGCTTCGATATTTTTGATAGCAAATAAATACTTGATAGAAGGTAAGTTATCAACTGCTAAAGCTTGATTTTCTGGTAACCACACAGACATTGTTTTGTGTGCACCTCTGTTTGACCAAGCATAGTAAGGAATAAGGTTGATACCTTTATCTTTTGAGTTTGTTTCGTCTAGTACTTGCTTACCTTTGATGTTGATTGAAGGAATACCTTTTAGAACACCTTGGTCGATTGATTTTGTACCGCCGATTGTTGCTAAAGCTGTAGAAGGAACGAATAACTTCTGGATTTTCACCTCGTTGTCTGGCTCTTCAGCACAGTAAACGATTGGTCCTTTTACTACAGCTACTCTATCTTTGTTTGCTTCAATTTTTTCGTAAGAATCAACATATCTTGTTTCCATTGGTAAAGCTAATTCTAAAACATCACCTTTTTTCCACTCTCTGTCAATTACAGCAAAACCTTTATCTACATCATAGCTTACATCTTCACCATTTACCTTGATAGTTACCATACCTTTACTCTCTGTGATGAAAGGATATAATTTACCAGGTACATAGTTTTTACCTGTAGCCCATGTTGGAATTCTTAATTTGAATGCAAATTCTTGTGCCCCATTTTCAGGAGAAACTTCCACTTTCACATTACCTGAGAAAGGATATTTAGTATCTTGAACAAGATTTACATTACCCTCAGCTAATGGAATTTCAGCTTCTGAACCCGCGTATAATGATAAGTAAATATCTTTATCCGTGTGTGCATACATATAACCTGGCGCTTGAAGAATCAAACGAGAAATGTTTGGAGGGCAACATGCACAACCGAACCATTTTGCTCTATCTGCAACACCGTGATTGAAAGTACCGATACCGTCAGCTTCTAATGGATTTACATAGAAGAATGCGTTACCGTCTAAGTTGATACCTGCTAATGCGTTGTTGAATAATGATAATTCAGCAATATCTAAATACTTAGCATCTTTTGTCAACAAGAACATTCTATGGTTAAAGAATACATTTGATACCGCTGCACAAGTTTCGTTGTAAGCATCTTTGTTTGGTAATTCATATTCTGCACCAAATCCTTCGATTCCATGTACTGCACCTAAACCACCTGTAATGTGCATTCTTGTATTTACAAGGTTATCCCAAATTGAATCTAACGCTTGTTTGTAGTCGCTTCTACCCGTTAAGGCATCAACGTCTGCCATTGCACAGTATTGGTAAGCTGCTCTTACTGCGTGACCTGCTGGCGTAAATTGCTCCGCTACAGGTGCATGTTGTTGAGCATAAGTTGGTGACATTACACCTTTACCATTTACCTTATAAGTTACACCTCTGATATCTAAGAATTTCTTCGCCATATCTAAGTACAACTCGTTGTTAGTAGCTCTGTATAATTTACAAAGTGCTAACTCAATTTCTTGGTGACCTGGCGCTTGGTTGATAGGCTTACCACCGTTGTAGTTAATATCACCACCTACGAAGAACACTTTATTTACGTGTTGTGCACTTCTTTCTGCTAATTTTAACCACTCATCTTTACCTGTTGCTTCATAATAAGCTACAGCACCTTCGTACATATGGCCTACATTGTAAAGCTCATGACTATGTACTAACCATTCGTAAGGTTTAGCACCCATTTCATCTAAATTAGGGTTCTTACAAGTATGAGAGATATATAAATAGCCATCATCTTGCATAGCGTCACCAATGTACGTAACGATTGAGTCTAATTCAGCTTCTAACTCTTCATTAGGATATGTCATTAAAGAATAAGCAGCACCTTCCATTACTTTGAATAAATCTGAGCTAATGAAACGATGTGGTGAAGGTTTGTCTTCACTCTTACCTAAACGGTAATCACCTGCCATTCTTAATCTATCTATTGCTTCTTTTCCATTTTTTAGAGAAAAAGGAACAGTAACATCTCTTTCTGTGATCAGTCTTGGTTGCCAAAACTCATCTGTCATTTTGACTTTATTAAATGGAACGGGAACCACTGGATAGTCACTCTTTGTAGAGGCAGTCTCATTGAAAGTTGCTTTACAACCTGCAATCATCGAAACTGAAAAGAGTACAGCAGCTAATCCTTTCGTTACTTTAGTTTTCATGATTATTTGTAGATTAACTTAATTCGTTGTTGTCTGATTAGTTTACTTCTTTGTCACCCCACTCGATATACGTGATATAGATATCACCTTGGAAGTTCATTACTTTATCATAATCAGCTTTGTCATTAGGGAAACCAGTTTCACGGTCGTAACCAGAGAACTTGTTGGCGTCTTCCCATAATTTATAAGTAGAACCACCGATCAATACGTCAACTTGCTTGACAATTGCTCTTTCTGGGTTTTCTGAGTAATCACAGTTAGGATTGATCTTTTTAGCATGACGGCTAATCACATCTCTCATTGGACGCTTGCCACCTGGTACTGGGTAATTTGGCTTCATTAAGTCATTATCTCTAGTACAATAGAAATACCAATCATTGACAAAACCTTTAGGTTCAAATGTGATATCTGCTCCAGCAAGCGTACTAAAACCAGGGTACAAACCTTGCATTTGATAATCACTAAAATCTTTCGCATTGTACTCTCTACCCTCTTGTGTATCTTCGAAAATCATTCTCCAACCTGCAGTTACGTCGCGGTTATTTCTACCTTCACCGAAACGTACTTCATGATCTGCTTCAGAGGGAACTAAACGCATCTCGATACGCATTTCTTTGCCTACTAATGCTTTGTTTGGTTTGAAAGTGAATCCTGACGGAATACGTCTATCCTTGATTGTAAATTTTAATTGCTTCTTTCTAGATGCTGGTGCAGATGATCCACCCGGTGCATCGAATTCTTTTAATTCGATACTCTCTACATCAATTGCTCCCCAAAAAGAGAAATCTTGTAATACTTCTTCAACACTGTTGTAATCACTCATATACTTTGAAAAGCCTTCAGCCTCCGCTTTCACTTCAGTCGTCTTTTCTGTTTTCGTGATTGGGTCATTATTTGTTGGGTTGTTCGAAGCATTTGCTCCACATACAGTTAGGAATGAGATTAATGTTCCTCCTACTACAGTTCTTAAAAAATTTGTATTTGTTTTCATTTCTCTAAAAAAGTTAATTAAAATCTTAAAATCATTTTAGTGGGAAACCACTTTCATTTCATTTTTTAGTGTGCTGGTTTTGTTCCGTCACATTACAAATATCTATTATGATTTGAGGTATTATTAGGATTATTTCTGCTATTAATCGTATTATTCAAGGGTAAAATGGACATTTATACTCTTAAAAATCAATTGTGCTAATTAGGAATCGATCTGTGCTAATTAGCACAAATGAAAGAAGAGGAAATCATTATTTTTAGGTCAAAAAGCTTCATTTCCAATAGAAATAGATCATTTTATTAATTTAAAAAATGAAATTTCAAAGACAAACATTAATGCTAATTTTGGTATTAAACACTTTATCCTATAAAATCTTATTGACATCAATGCTATTTCAAAAGAATACAGCTGATTTGTACTACTCGCACCACTTTTCAATTCAAAAAAGAAAGATGAATCTCTTTAAACTTCATTTCATTTGAGACTATAAAACTTAAAGAGCTAGTATAGATTCTTTACGCTCTTTTTATAACTTCACTTCCTCTTTTTTTATCGATTCGAAATCTGATCTTTTTCTATGATTGTGATATAAAAAAATGGAATGCAGCACTGCTACACCCCATTCCATCTATGAATTTAAATTAACTTTTCAATCAATGTTTTACCGACAATTTTAATTGAATTGATTTATCAGCTTTTATTATGGTAATAGTTTATTTATTGGATTACTGTATATTAATGTTAATTTCGGCTACACTACGTCTGTAAGCGTATTCTTGTTGAGAATAATCTCTATCCTCATTATAGCCGTTCCCACTGTGTATTTTTCCTCCTGTATTGGTAGCGACCACACTTACTTTGTATTCGCCACCTTCAGTATATACATATTTGAATGTTCTTTTTCCTCTTACGAACTCAGATCCCATACTTTCTCCTTCATCATAGGGTAGGTAGACATGATCACCCCATTCGATTGAAGTTAAATACACATCTCCTTGGAAATTTCTTGTTCTTTCATAATCAGATTCACTTGCAGGAAATCCAGTATCAGGATCATATCCTGAGAAATTATCTTCTGGATCTAACCATAAATCATACGTAGAACCACCAATTAATACATCAACCTCACGTACAATTCCTCTTTCAGGGTGAAATTTATAACTGTATGGTGAATCATCTAAGTTTCCTAAACCATCAGGAGTAAGTGGATGTAGTTTGTGTAATGTTGTATTTGATACATTAATAAATTCTCTTCTTGCCCCTTGTAATGCGCCATTTGGTGGTAACATCGGATCATTTGAACGAGAGCAATTGAATGAGTAATCATTTTGAAAACCATTGGGATTAAACGTATAATCCGCATCTGGTAATGATTCAAATCCAGGATAGAAACCTTGATTTTGATAATTATTAAAAGACAAAGGATTAATGCCTGGTGCATAAGTTACTTTATCCTCTACATCAAAAATATGAAATCTAAATGCTGAAGTAACTCTTGTATTATTTCTTCCTTCTGCAAAACGAACAAAATGATCTTCTTCATCAGGAACTAATCTCATTTCCAAATACATCAAACGATTGAATAATTTAATGTTAGGTTTAAAAGTAAAACCTGAAGGAATTCGTCGATCCTTAATTGTAAATTTCAACTGCTTACGGTGTGAACTTTCTACCACAGAACCTTCTGGTGCATCAAATTCTGCTAATTCTATATTCTCAATAGCACCAAAGAAAGAAAAGTCCTCTAGTACTTCCTCTAATGAATTGTAATCTTTCATAAATGACTTGTAAACTACATCATCATCACTTATTCTTCTTCTGAATATTGTATCTTCAAATGCACCTACACCATACTCCATCTCTGCTCTAACTCTAGAATACTGGTATTCATGTGTAGAATCTCCAGTGAAAATGGATAAGAAATCTGCATCTCCTTCCACTGTAAATGTCACCGTATCACCCACTGCTGGATTTGTTGGAGAATACGTTACACTTACATTGGGTGTTTTTACTTCTTCAAATAAATCTTCTTGACAAGAAAATAAAGAAAGTAAAAGTATAAAAAAACCTATAGAATAAACTGTCTTTTTCATGATCGTCTATCGTTTGTAATCTATATTTTTATTGTCTTATTTAAAGGATTAATACCCTGGATTTTGTTTCATATCAGGGAAATACTGGAATTCAAATAATGGAATTGGTAGTAAAATTTTATATAATCTTTCTCCTGTATTAATTCTGTCTTCCATGCTTTTATTATAAAAAGCAACACCTGCTGTATATGGATCTCTATAAGCACTTAAGTTGTAATAAATATGATTACCACGTCCTAAATCAAGGTATAAATCAGGGTATCTTGAAATATCAAACCAACGTAAATCATCTTCTCCGCAAAGTTCTCTAGAGCGTTCCAATAAGATTTCTCTTAATGCTTGTTCACCTGACAATGAAGTTGGGATATCAACTGGACGGTTACTTTCATATCTATATTGCGCATCACCAGCCATGTCAAATAGATCTGCAAAATTAACTGCATGATGTCTAGCTCTATCTCTTACTTTATTCACCTCTTCGATGGCTAAGGCTGTATTTCCTTTAAAATATAGGGCCTCTGCTTTCAATAGATAAACTTCTGCTAAACGTAAGATGGGATAATCCACTCCTGATTGATCTGTTTGGAAACCTTCCGGTAAGTTAGAGGGATGAGGTCTTCTGAATTTTGAGAATCTAAATTGTCTTGGCATTCTGAATAAATCACTGTCAAAATCACTTCTCTTTTCACCATCTCTATCATAAGTATCTTTCCAAAAACCAATAGAGTTGATGTTATTGTGAGCATATTCCGTTAAGATATTCGACTCTACATTTGAGTAATCATCTCCTTTTAAAGGTTCGATGAAATAATCTTTCCCACTAGAACTTAATGGTCTACCATCTTCTTCAGTATATTTTCCAAATGGCTCAAAAATCCATAACCCTTCCATTAAATTGGTATGGAATCTTTGATCTGGGTCTGATCCTGTCACAATCATTTTCACTACATTCCATAGTCTTCTTGTGCTATCTCCTGTGAATGTCAGTGTATTATTTAACTCCATTGTTTCAGGTAATAAACGGTCAAATCCAGAATAGATTTCCCCTTCATTTGAACCCCAAGCCTGAGCAAGACCTTTATATGTACTTCCGTAATCTTGTACAGGTAATACAGAAGGAACATTTACGTAATCATTTGTACTACCCCAAGTAGGTAGGTCGTATTGTAATGCATGCCATTTTGTAGAACCTCTACCCCCTTGAGCACCATTTAATAAACTACCTTCTGTCCCCCAATTTTGGTTACCAATACCTGTTCCTCCTACAGAACCTGCTTCAGCTACGACACTAAAAAGTACTTCTGAATTTTCATTCGTAAATACAGAAGGATAGTAATTTTCTAGATGATGTTGACCAATTTGTTGGAAAATCAAGCTATCACAAAGGGCAATTGCTTTATCATAAAGTTCCTCTTTTGAGACACTTCCTGGATTTTCATCCAACTTCTCACCATACATTTCTGCTCTACGAATGTATGATGCTTGAAAGACATAAGCTTTGGCTAATAAACCTGCTGCTGCACCTGAAGTAATTCTTCCATAGGCTAATGTTGATAACCCTTCAGCTTTGTTGGGAGCACAGTATTTTTTAGCATAATTCAAATCCTCTTCAATAAAAGCAAATAGCTCATCTCTAGTGGCTCTTGGTACGAATTCAGGAGTAGTAGAAGATAATTCTTTTACTAATGGAACTCCACCAAAATATCTATAAAGCGTAAAATAAGCGTACGCTCTCATGAATCGAGCTTCACCCATCAACATTCTCGCGGGAGAAAAATCCTCTCTAACACCATAAGTTGATGTAAACGAATTTGATTCTATTCTACTGTCTTCAAATGAGCTATCAATCACTTCAGCATTGGCTTGAATATGACCAATTGCATTATTTGCTGTCGATATAAATGCATAAAACTTTCTCCATAATTCAGATACTTGCTCTGAAGAAGGTGTCAATACCATATCCCCTGCATCTAATCTACCTTCCTGTAAATCAGTCGGCATCATAAAACGTTCAGACCCCATTAAACCATCTTCTTGATCACCCAACTTTGCATAAGAAGCGGCTACCAAAGACAAGGCTTTATCATAAGAATCAACATACGTTTCTGCGTTTACCCCTACTTTAGGTTCTTCATGTAGAAAATTGGTACAGCTTGAAGCTGCCATTACTCCACATAACAAAGCGATACTATATTTCTTAAATAAATTCATGTCTTAAAAAGTAAAGTTTAATGCGATAGAATGTGTTGTTGCTGTTGGATAAGATGAAACATCTACACCATTCAGGAATCTTGTTTGAAGGTTATTCGCTAAACCACCTACTGATGTATTTACTTCTGGATCATACCCTGAGTAACGTGTCCATGTGAATACATTTCTTGCTGAGTAAAGTAGTCTACAGCTATTTAAATTTAATGCACTTAGGTATTTTTCAGGCATTCTAATACCTAATGAAATATTGTTTAATCGTAAGAATGAACCATCCTCTACAACTTCTGAGTTAGAATAACGGCGGTATAAACCATCTTCTGTATACGTACCATCTCTATTTCTACCATTCCATTTGTTATCTGCAATAAGTGACAATTCATTGTTGATTCCTTGACCGGTAGAGATTAGACTTACGATATTACCATTCAGAATATCGTTACCATAAGAGTAGCTAAAACTAAACCCTAAATCGACGATTTTATATCTAAAGTAGAAGTTTAAACCACCGATGAAATCAGGTTCTACGTGTGCTAATGGCATTCTATCAAAATCGGTAATACGACCATCACCATCAATATCCATAAACATGAAATTACCATTAGGATAACTCTTTGTTGGATCCAATACATCTTGTCCTTCTGGAGCGACTGGATTCACATCACTGGTAGGTGCATTATGATGACTGTATTCGTCGTTCATAATTCCATTTAAAACATAACCGAAGTACAAACCAATTGGATATCCTTCTTTCAATAGGATATTTTCAGAGTTGGCATGTCCAACGTTTCTGTTTAGTAATAACTGATCTCTTTGTCCTAATGATAGTACTTCCGAACGGTTTGCACTAATATTGAATCCCATATCAAAACCGAAGTCTTTTTTGTTGACAACATGTGCGTTGATCGTAAATTCAACACCTCTATTTTGTACTGATCCAGTATTCAATGTCACATCTTCAAAACCACTCAACATAGGTAATCTTTGATTCAATAACATGTCTGTAGTCACCTTATGGTACATTTCACCAGAGAATGTGATGCGGTCTTTGAATAAACCAAAGTCATAACCGATGTTTAATTCTTTTGATGTTTCCCAAGTCACATTTGGATTACCAAGGTCCGTTTGATTGTAAGGAATTACAGAAGATTCATTGCCATCACCTCCAAAAATTGCATAGCGATCTAAAGTGGCTAAGAAATTCGCATATTGGTAATCGTTAATTTGGTCATTTCCTACAACACCATAACTAACTCTGAATTTCGCTTGGCTAAATGTATTCGATAAGAAATCACTCTTCTGGAAGAATGGTTCTTCTGAAAGTCTCCACGCAAAAGCGGCTGAAGGGAAAACACCCCATTTTCTATTGTCACCAAATCTAGATGAACCATCCGTTCTGACTGTGGCAGTCACTAAATATCTATCTTTGAATGAATAATCCATACGACCGATTAATGAGGCCAACGAGTGCGATCTGTAAATTAGATCTGGCGATTCAATGTGATCACCAATTACCAAATCATTGATACCATGCCACCCTGCGTCTGTTGCAAAATTCGTGTGATTTGCTGCATATGAATTGATTACATTTCCTCTTGCTTCAAAAGCAGCTACCGTTCTTAAAGTATGTCCTTTCGGCATAAAAGTAGCACTGTAATTCAGTTGGCCTAAGTAACGCCAAGTCGACATATCGTAATTCTGATAAGAAGCTCGACCATTTGTTTCATATGCTGCTTTCAATGTTGGAGGCAAGTAACTTTTCTCTTCGATACTCATGTAACTACCACCAATACTATTGACAAAAGAAAGTCCTTTACCAATATTGTATGAAAGGTTAAAATCTACTGAAGGACGCATATCTACACGTGTAAACTCAGGATCATTTACTTGTCTATAAGGATTATCATTACCATTAAAGTTTGGTAGATACTCACCCATATTCACGTGTGTAAATTCTTTTGGAATAAATGGGCTAAATGTATTCGCATTATTAAAGATACCTCCAACAAACCAGTTAGCACCAGTTCTTTGATTGATATCAAAAGTCAAGTTTGCATTCAATCTCAACTTATCATTAATCTCAATTCCTGTATTATATCTTAAGTTAGCTCTTTTGTAATCGTTATTCATCAAGATACCCTCATCATTCGATAGAGACAAGAACATTGAATTCTGCATCTTTTTCGTTGAAGTTCTAAATGAAAAGTCCGCACCATATCTCTTCGCAACTCTAAAGATTTCATCAACCCAATTCGTTACTTTTGAAGGATCGTTCCATGCTTCTGTTAAAAACTCTTCTTCAAAGTCTAATTCTTGTTTTCCTAAATTGGCATACATCAAGTTATTTAGATATTCCTCTGGAGAAAGCATATCCAAATTATTCGTCATTTTACTAATACCTGATGTCACTTTGAAAGTAACTTCCTTTTGCCCTTCTTTGGCTGATTTTGTCGTAATTAATACCACACCATTCGCTCCTTGAGAACCATAAATTGCGGTAGATGAAGCATCTTTTAATACCACGATTTCTTCGATCATTTCTGGAGAAAGACCCACTAATGGATTTTGTGTTGGGTCATCAGAGATTGGATAAGGAAAACCATCGATGACATACAAAGGTGAACTACCTGCTGTCAATGAGTTTGTACCTCTGACTTTAATTTGCATACCTGCACCAGCTGCTCCATCCGTATTAACGATCTGAACACCTGCAATTTTACCTTTTAAAGCTTGATCAATTGTCGTTGCTAATTCGTTATGTAAAATCTCTGTATCTACTGTAGAAACAGCACCCGTTAGATCTGTTTTCTTTTGTGTAGCATAACCTACAACTAATACTTCTTCTAATTCTTTGACACTTGGTTTTAGTATTACATCAATGACCGCTCTGTTGTTTACCTTAATCATCTGTGGTTCATAACCTAAAGATGAAAATTGTAAATAAGCAGTACTTGCGTTTTTGATTAATGTGGTGTATTTACCGTTAAAATCTGTAATCGATCCATAATCTGAACCTGCTACTTTTACAACTACACCTGGAAGCGTTACACCATCAGGATCACTCACCGTACCTGTTACTGTTATTTCTTGAGAAGGATCCACTACCTCAGGAGTTAGCGTTACATCTAATCTCGTCTTCCCTTCAATACTTTCTACTTTAGTATCCCATTCATTTAATGTAAATACTAGCTTTTTATGAGTTTCATCATCTACTAAAATTGAATAATTTCCATTGAAATCAGTCAAAGACGAATAATCAGAATTCTGTATCTGAACTCTTACACCAACTAATGCTTCTCCATTTTCCCCTGTCACTTTTCCTTGTATCGTCCTTTCGATATCAAGATCTAAAGTGCCATGATCTTCTTCCATTACAATATCCACAACTTGAGAGCCGCGTACTTCAACTGATTTTGTTTTCCAGCCAAAAGAAGAAAAATTAAGACGAGCATCTTTTGTACTCGCTACCAATGTAGAATATTTTCCTTGCAGATCAGTTACAGAACCGTAGTCTGACCCTTCAACAGAAACCACTACTCCTTTGAGTGCTTTACCATTGGATCCCATGACCAAACCCGAAACCGTTCGGTTTTGTGCAAAACTGAATCCTACCTGAGTAAGCAACATCAACAATAGCAACTTCCATTTGAAATGTGTTGGTAAAATAAGATGTATAGTTTTCATTTCTTTCATACTTAATTATTAGTCAAATGCATACTTTAAGTACAACCCTTCCAAAAAAGTTTTCTTAAAAAAGTTTTAACAAATATGAGTTGGACAGCACCGTTTCGTTAGGACTATTTTTAATATTACTTGGATAATTTGTAGCTAAACAAAGGTTTTGTACTAAAAAATACATTTGTGCTAGATTGAATAGAATTTGTGCTAATCATGGTTTTTATGATAATAGAGTGAATAAGTGATTGATTAAAGTTTAAAAAAAATTGAATAAGCGTCGGAAACGCTACACTTTCAAAAAAATCTTTTACACTTCGGAAAGCCTTTACTGAAATTGATCTTTTTACGAGATATCAAACAGCTTTATTCCTTCTTCAGTTATATATTAATAAGTAATCTTCTTTCTCCTTTCAAAATTTAGAGCAACTTTCACGAATACATAAAACGATATCATTTATACGCTAAAAGCTAAACCGTCTCAGACTCTTGTTCTTCGGCTTCTTTCTTTTTCGCCTTTCTAAATTGCGAAGGTGACATTTTATGGAATTTCTTAAAGACTCTACTAAAATAGTTGGCCTCGCGATATCCTGTTTTGAATGCAATCTCTCCTATCGACATATTTGTAGTCAATAATAAATCGATCGCCATTTTCAACTTAATGGTATTTAGAAAATCGACAGTACTCATCCCAGTAATTTCTTTGATTTTTACATAAAGTACTGATCGGCTCAAATTAAGCTGATCGGCCAATTGTTCTACACCAAAGTTTTCGTTTTCTATATTTTCCTTAATCAGAATATGAATCGACTTGATGAGTTCCTCATCTTTATTCGTTGTAGGCTTCTGCGTCTCCGTCATCAAACCTGTTTCTTTGAAATGATTCTTCAAACGATTCTTCGATTCCAATAAGTTATTGATCTTCACTTTCAACTCCTCAAAGCTAAAAGGTTTTGACATATAAGAATCCGCACCGTGTTTTAAACCTTCAATCTTATCCAATTCAGAAGACAAAGCTGTCAATAGAATAACTGGAATATGACTGTAATCTGGAGATTCTTTGATTTTCTCGCAAAGTTCTGTTCCTTTCATTTTAGGCATTAAAACATCGCTAATTACCAAATCAGGTTTTTCTTTCTCCATTAATTCTAAGGCTTCCACACCATTATGGGCCAATCGCACATTATAGTATTTCCCTAAATGTGCTTTAATATGTCTTGATAAATCAGGATTATCTTCTGCAATTAGAATACTATAATTTTGCTTTTCGACAGGTTTTTCTTCCCTTTGATCATCATCTGCAATACTGACAATTAACTCTTTTGTAAAGTTACTTTCTGTCTTCGTTCTTGCTGTATTAATGTCCTTTTCAGAGAAATACTCCGTTGGAATTCTTACTAGAATTGAATTCCCTAAAACATCGTCTGTTTCAACTCCAACTTCACCCGATAGTAATGTCGTCAATTTTTTCACAATGGCCATTCCAATACCTGTATTATGAATACTTTGTCCTTTTCTAAAGAAGGGATCAAATATTCTCTGCTGATCTTCTTTCGAAAGAAGTCGACCTGTATTCGAAATTTTCACAACCAAATCCTTTTGTTCCATCTGAATATTTACACAGATTTTACCTCCACGATTGGCATATTTATAAGCATTACTTAGAATGTTACTGAAAATCTTTTCAATTTTATCTTCATCACTGACCATATTCATCGCTTCAATAGAAGTGACAAAATCGCCGGTGATTTCTTTTTTATCATAAAGCACAGAGAAAGAATTGTAAATCGTCTGGATTTGGGCCAACACATCAAATTTTGATAAGTGCATTGGGGCATGGTCCGTTTCGATTTGTCTGAATTCCATCAATTGAGAAATCAAGAATTTCAATCGCAAAGCATTCTTTTCCATTGTTTTAAAAGAATGAGAAGCACCTTCAGGCATTGGGTTCAGATCTTCTGTAATGTCCTCAATTAAGGCCAAAATAATCGTCAGTGGCGTTTTAAATTCATGAGAGATATTCGTGAAGAAATTCATCTTATGCTCATCTAATTCGATTTTCTTTGTCTCTTCGATCTGCTCTATTTTTGACTGTGTTTTCTTTCTTCTTCTTTCCGCTAAAAGTTTATAAACTACATAACCAATTCCTATGATCAGTAATCCATAAATCAAATAAGCGAGAGGTGTATTGAGTGGATGTGGTAAAATTTCGATTTCGATATTCTTTTCTACATTATTAATGGCATTACCATCATAAGAGAAGCGCACACGGAAAGTATATTTTCCTGGATCCAAGTTGGTATAAGAAATCTGATTGAATTTGTTCTCCAACTTTCTCCATTCCTCATCAAACCCGTCCAACTTATATTGGTATTGTGAATGTACAATCGGATGGAAAGTAGGAAGTGTAAAGCCAAATGATATTTCGTTTTTATCACTTTCCAAAGTAATCAACTCCGCATAATTGATATTGGGAGGTAATTGTAAGGTCGAATCTGTTTGAATTCTTTCATTTGAAGACTTTATATCCGTAAAAACAGGAGCAGTCATAAATGCCTCACTAAATATTTCTTTGGGATTAAAATAAGTCAGGCCATTAACAGCTCCAAAATATAAGGTTCCATTATGATTATTATAATACGACTTGAAGTTAAATTGATTGGCAATTAACCCATGTGTCGTTGTATAATTTGTGACCACCTTTTCGGTCAATGGATTAAATTTATAAATTCCTTTATTGGTACTTAACCATAAGAATCGGTCAGCATCTTCCAAAATACCATAGACATCGATATCCACATTACCGTCTATCGCATCATAAATTTTAAAAACGTCTTTCTTATAATCGTACTGTACTAATCCTCCGTTTCTTGTTCCAAACCACAACCTATTTTTTGAATCAATTAATGAACTAATGAAGGAGTTTGACGAAAGTTTGACCTTAGAAGATGTATATTGATACAATCGATCCTCTTCTTTATTGTATCGGTACAATCCTGAAACATAAGATGAAAACCAGATATTTCCTTTTCTATCTTCGACAATATCATCAATATGTTTTCCTCCAAGCTGTTCTTCTTTAAAGCGTCTGAATTTTTTTGTCTTGAAATTATAAATATCAACCCCATCTAACCCACCGATATACATTTCTTTCTTTTGATCGATATGTAAGGCATAAATGCTATTATCAGAGATTGAATTCTTATTGTCATCTTGTTTGAATACTTGGATAGAGAAATTCTTGGGATGAATTCTATTGAGGCCATCCAAATACGTCCCTGCCCAAATATAGCCTTCAGGATCTTCAATCAATGCATGCACATTGTTTCCACTGATACTATTTTTGTTACTTGTTGAGTGCGATAAATATTTAAATGTCTTCTTCTCATGATTGAAAACAGAAATTCCTTTATCCTCTGTACCAATCCAAAGTTGATGTTGACGGTCTTCTAAAATACTACTGACAGCTTTTCCTTTTAGAGAAACTTTACCTCCATCGGGAATCATGTTGTAAAAACCTGTACTAAAAAGTGAAGTATAATTCACACCGCCAAAGTAGGTTCCTAACCAAATAATACCTTCTTCACCATTATAAATATCATAGATCGCATTGTCATTGATAGAGTTTTCTGTGATATCAAAAGACTGTGTAAAGTGGGCGATATTTTCTTTATCCCCATTATAGATGAATAGGCCATTCTCCGTTCCAATCCATAAACGGTTATACTGATCTTCATTGATACAACGAATATATTTGAGATGTGTCCCTTTAGAAATATCTCCTTTACAACTCAAATCAAATTTTTGACGTTTACGGTCAAATTTAAATAAGCCATTGTATTCAGTACCAATCCAAATATCACCTTTTGTATCAATAAACCCCGCAGTAATACTCGCTAATTCTTTTGTTCCTGGTTGTTGAATTTCATAAGAATCTATCACTGACATTTCAGGAGAAGTATAAAAAACTTGCTCTTTTGTAAAAAACCAAATGTGATAAAAAGCATCCACCAAGACCCCTCTTACTTCTGTTTTTGAAGAGATTTTTTCTACCTTATATTCCTTTTTAGTATCTGATATTTTGAAAACACCTTTATTACTAGCAACAATGATTTGATGATCATTGAAAGGTGTAATCGAATGTATTTTGGCTAGGGATTTTCCTTGAAAGTTTAAGGGTAAAAAGTTGAGAAGGCTATCTTGATATACACATAAACCTTCTTCTGTTCCTATAAATAATTTGTTTTTTTCTGAGTAAAGTAAGCTGTTGATTTTATTGTGCGGAAGAGACAAAGGAGTGTTATCACTGTAATAACTTTCAATCTTGTTTCCGTCATATCTGTTCAGTCCTTTTTCAGTTCCTATCCAAAGTAATTTATGTTGATCTTGCGTAATACAGGTTACTGAACTATGTGACAAACCATCAGCGTTTTTGAGATTATAAAAATCAAAAGACATCTGTAACGGATCAGCAGCATACGTACTACTCCCTACAATGTAGGAAATTATTACTGTGATGGTAATAAAAATGCATTTGTTAATCTTAGTAATCATATTTATAGACAGTTACCATTAGTTACATCGATTGAATCATTGTGGATTAACACATTTAGGTTGTAACCAATAAGGCTAAAAAGTATATGTAGTCAGATAAAAAACGAATAAATAAAGTCTATATATTGCTAATTTCTTCTTACAAAAAGTAAAAGTTTGTCTCTTATTAAGTTGTGTATCATATTATAAAAAAGTTAAACGTTTAAAGAGTTAATTCAGTAGTTACTTGGGAAGTTAATTAAATCTTGTTTACAATAATACTATAAGAAATTGAAATATTCACATTTTTAACATAAAATATTTCAATTTTCATAGAATATATTTCAATTCTTTTAACACTGTTTACTTGTTATTTTGATATAAGAGCATGCTGTTTACTCTTCATTTTTTTATTTAAATATCTTATCTTATAACATCTTTTTAATCTCAAACTTTTTTACAACTATTACTATGTCGGAACAACTTGAGCAAGTCGCTCCATCAACCCCGGAGACAAAAGATGCCTCTGAAGACAAGAAACAATATTGGAAAACAAACATAAAGTACCTTGGTATTCTTCTTAGCATTTGGTTTTTATGCTCTTTTGGGGCAGGAATTTTATTTAAAGATGTATTGAATGAAGTCACTGTTGGTGGTTTTAAAGTAGGTTTTTGGTTTGCACAACAAGGAAGTATTTTCATGTTTTGCTTACTGATTGTTGCTTATATCCTACTGATGAATCGCTTGGATAAGAAACATGATCTTGAAGACTAATCTCATTTTTTAATCTATCTAACTACTACAATAATGAACGTACAAACTTGGACCTACATCATCGTAGGCTTCACTTTTTTAATATATATCGGTATCGCCGTTTGGTCGAGAGCCGGTTCGACAAAAGAATTTTATGTCGCAGGTGGAGGCGTTTCTCCTTTGGCCAATGGAATGGCTACGGCGGCCGATTGGATGTCTGCCGCTTCTTTTATTTCCATGGCAGGTCTTATTTCATTTATGGGCTATGACGGAGGTGTTTATCTCATGGGATGGACAGGAGGCTATGTTTTACTGGCTTTATTACTCGCGCCTTACCTTAGAAAATTTGGAAAATTTACCGTTCCTGATTTCATAGGTGATCGCTATTATTCTCAAAAAGCAAGAACAATTGCTGTATTTGCGGCTTTGATTGTTTCTTTTACCTATGTCGCTGGACAAATGAGAGGTGTTGGAGTTGTATTTTCTAGATTTTTAGAAGTAGACATCAACACTGGCGTCATCATCGGTATGGCATTGGTATTTATCTATGCTGTAATGGGTGGAATGAAAGGTATTACTTACACACAAGTTGCACAATACTGTATTTTGATTTTTGCCTTTATGGTTCCTGCAATCTTTATTTCAATCCAATTGACGAATAACCCAATTCCTCAGTTAGGTTTTGGAGATACTTTGACTGGAAGCGATACTTACCTATTAGACAAGCTTGATCAATTGTCTATGGAACTGGGATTTAATCAATATACGGAAGGTCAAAAGTCAATGATTGATGTATTTTGTATTACAGCAGCACTAATGTTAGGAACTGCTGGCTTGCCCCATGTCATCGTCCGATTCTTTACAGTACCAAGAGTAAAAGACGCAAGGTCTTCTGCTGGATATGCTTTAGCTTTTATCGCTATACTTTATACAACTGCTCCTGCAATATCAGCTTTTGCTCGTGTCAACTTGATAGAAACTGTAAGTAATCAAGAATACTCAAGTATGCCCGAGTGGTTTCAAAAATGGGAAACGACAGGGTTAATTGCTTTTGATGATAAAAACCAAGATGGAAAAATTCAGTATTTAGCAGATGCTAATGCCAACGAACTACATATAGATAGAGACATTATTGTACTTGCCAATCCAGAAATAGCCCAGTTACCCAATTGGGTTATTGCACTAGTCGCTGCTGGTGCTTTGGCTGCCGCTCTTTCAACAGCAGCGGGCCTATTATTAGTAATCTCTGCTTCTGTATCGCATGACTTACTGAAAAAGCAATGGATGCCAAATATTAGTGAAAAAGGTGAATTAATGGCTGCTCGTATTGCCTCTGCTTTTGCTGTAATTGTCGCAGGATACTTCGGTATCAACCCTCCAGGATTTGTTGCTGCAGTCGTCGCATTAGCATTTGGTTTAGCAGCAGCTTCCTTCTTCCCAGCCATTATTCTTGGGATCTTCTACAAAAAAATGAATAAAGAAGGAGCAATCGCAGGTATGATCACAGGTCTTGGCAGTATGATTCTTTATATTTTAACATATAAATTCCATTTATTTGGCACCACTACTTCCGCAGATTGGTGGTTTGGTATTTCCCCTGAAGGCTTCGGAACAATAGCGATGTTGATCAATGTCGTTACCGCTTTGATTGTCGTTCAGTTTACACCAAAAACACCTGATGAAGTAGTAGAAATGGTAGAAAGTATTCGCTACCCTAAAGGTGCTTCCAAAGAAGTTCAAATGCATTAAACCATCCTTTTCAAATAGATCAAATTGTATCCCAGCATACAGTAGCAAAAACTACTGAAGCTGGGATTTTTTTATCATCAAGAAATAAAAAACTCAGCTTATAAATTGATATTTATCAGAAAATAAAGGACGATGCCCTAGTACTTTTGTATCATCAAAATATTGATCACCAAAACAATAAAGAAATGAAGCTTACAAATATCAACAACGATGTCGTTTACAATGCTGAAAGACCTATAATTACTGTTCTTTTTGAAACAGAATTTACAAAAGAAATCAGAATTGTAATGCAGGAAGGTACAGTAATGAAAGAGCATAAAGCTCCCTTACCTATCGTGGTAGAGATTGTAAAAGGAAAAATTCAGTTTGGTGTCAATGAGGAAGTAGTAGAAATGACTGCCGGAAGCATTATTGCTCTTGATGCCAACATTTACCACGACCTAAAAGCAGATCAAGACAGTATTGTAAGATTGACTTTAAATAAAAGTGATGATAGTAATAGAGTCAAAAGTGTCGTAGCTTAAAGACTTATTTAGTGAAAGTAAAGTGTCCTACCGCCCTCAAACATGAAAATTGTTTGGGGGTATTTTTTTTTGAATGAAAAGTGAAAAATATCATTACACGTATCCTCATAAATGAAATCTTGGGCTTGAAAGTGGTTATCCTTCCAATAAGAACAGAAGAACAATTGAAAGGATTTCCCTTGTAGAGACTCGATTTATCGCGTCTCCAAACCACAAGCAAATAATGAAAAGTGCATAATGAATAATTAAAAACGCCAATACCCGTAATCCCATGCATAAATTCATGGTCTTAAGGTTGGCTATCCTCTCAAAAAAGGCAGAAGAAAAATTGAAAGGATTTCCCTTGTAGAGACTCGATTTATCGCGTCTCACGAAACACATAAACAAAATCATGGCTCTTAATACACTATAAAAATAAAAGAATACAAAATTTACGTCCTCCTCACCCATTTCCTCCAAAAAACATTTATTTTTACCACCGCAAACATTCACTTTTTTAAGATATTCAAAATGAAATCAAATATCATAAAACTCCTTTTCACCCTGTTGATCACAGTCTGGACTACTTCAACAACTTTAGCACAAGAACTAATACATTTACCTTATGAAAACCCCAAACATATCGATTGGAAAGGGAAAGAAAGAGCCTTTTATTACAAAGCATGGGGTACAGATGTGATTACCAATATCTCAGTACCAACATTGGAAGTATATCAACCCGAAAAACCAAATGGTACGGCGGTCATTGTTGTTCCCGGAGGTGGACTAATGGCAAACAGTATTACTTCTGAAGGAAGAGAAGTGGCGGATTGGCTTACGAAAAAAGGAATTACAGCATTTGTATTAAAATATCGATTAGTACCAACAACCAAAGAAGGCGTAGAAGAGGTCAATCAATACCGACATAAAGACCCTGTTCTTTTTTCTCAAATGCTCAATGAAGTATTGCCGTATGCTATTCGAGATGCATTTGAGGCACTCAAATATGTTAGAAAAAATGCAGAAAAATATCATATTTTCACTGACAAATTAGGGATCGTAGGCTTCTCTGCAGGTGGAGCCATCTCCATGGGTACCAGCTATTATTATGTCAAAGAACAAAACAACAGACCAGACTTTGTCGTCAATGTTTATCCATGGACGGAAGTAATGCCTATTCGTTTTCCAAGAAAAGATGCACCTCCTATGTTAGTTGTTTGTGCTGAAAATGACCCTTTGCATCTTGCCCCAGGTTCTGTCAATTTGTATAACTCATGGGTCAATAATGGTCATCAAGCAGCAATGCATATGTATAGCAAGGGCGGTCATGGTTTTGGAATGCGTAAGAAAGGCTTGGCTTCTGATCGTTGGATTGAAAGGTTTTATGAATGGATGCTGGATGAAAGTTGGGTAGTAGTGGAATAATGAAAAAGTAAAACTATGGTAATAGTGTATTGGATTGTAAAATAAGAAGCTATATAAAGACTTATACAATTGAAATAAATAATTACACACTTTGGTCTCTGTATAGCTTTATTTGTAAGTAAAATATAATAATTCCAATCTTCATTAAATGAGTTTGGTAAAATTACTTTTTCACAAGAATGATCACTTATCTTTGATGAAATTTATTATGAGCTCTCCAATTTAAAATGGTTGTGCTTACATATAAAGCATATAACATGACATTTAAAGAGCTTAAAATTAGCGACTTAATACTTAAAGTACTTAAGGAAGAAAATTACCATAAACCTACTCCTATACAAGCACAGTCAATACCTTTAATCTTAAAAAGGGAAGATGTATTAGGATGTGCACAAACAGGTACAGGAAAAACTGCTGCTTTTGCCATTCCTATTATCCAATTGATGCAGGAAGAGAAAAAGGAAAAAGGAAGTAGAAAAAAGATACAGGCACTGATTCTTACACCTACCAGAGAACTTGCCATTCAAATTGAAGAAAACTGCAAGAAGTATGGAAAGTATACTGATGTAGAAAATACCGTAATTTTTGGTGGGGTTAAGCAAGAGTCTCAGGTACGTGTTCTAAAAAAAGGAGTTGACTTACTAATTGCCACTCCGGGTAGATTATTAGATCTAATAAATCAAGGTTTTATCTCTTTATCCGATATCAAGTACTTTGTATTGGATGAAGCAGACCGTATGCTTGATATGGGATTTATCCATGATATCAAGAAGGTTTTAAAACTTTTACCTAAGAAAAGACAATCGCTCTTTTTCTCTGCCACGTTACCTAAAAATATCATTACGCTTTCACAACAGATTTTAAACAATCCTAAGAGCGTCACTGTTGCACCCGTATCATCTACGGCAGAGACGATACAACAGTATGTTTATTATACCAATAAGAAGGAGAAAATAGACCTTCTTCAATATATCTTAGAGAATAAAAATATAAACCATGCATTGGTATTTACTAGAACAAAACATGGTGCTGATAATATTGTAAAAAAGCTGACTAAAAAGGGAATAAAGTGTGCTGCTATTCATGGGAATAAATCTCAAAATCAAAGGCAAAAAGCACTTTCAGCCTTCAAAGAAAATAGTCTTCGTCTCTTAATTGCCACTGATATTGCGGCACGTGGTATAGATATAGATAAACTACAATATGTATTTAATTATGATATTCCGAATGAACCAGAAACCTATGTACACCGAATTGGTAGATGCGGACGTGCAGGTGAAAAAGGGGTCTCAATTTCTATTAGTGAAACGGAAGAAAACAAATACATAAGAGATATTGAGAAGCTGACTAAAAAAGAGTTAGTGGTAGTTGAAGAACACCCAAATCCTCAAACAGATAAACCACTCACTGCGGCTCAGAAAAAATCTTTAGAAAAAGAGAAACAGAATAGAAAAAGGGAGTTTTTTGCGAATAAGAAAAAGAAGAAAACAAATAGAGAGGGTGTAAAAAAAGAGAGTAATCGATCAAATGCTCCCAAAAAGTCTAGAAAAAATACTTCTTTCAAAAAACGAAATCATTCAAGAAAGACTTCTAAATAAATTGTAGAGCCACAATGCATTGTGGCTCTATAGTAATCATAGATACTTACGATATTTTGTAAATAATAAGCCAACCTACAAAAACTAGGTTGGCTTATTTTTTGTCCAAAATTTTCCATGTGTTAAGTAATAGTCCCATATAGAAGGACCAATTTCATTAAGTTTAAAACTTGAAAACAAATTTTTGTAATACATATTTTAAAGTAGTTCACAAAGATTATCATATTTATCTGCTTCATCTGGTCTAAAACTAGACTGCTTTTAAGCTACATTTTGTAATTTATAATATTCATTAGATGTCATCATCATCAGTACTGAATGTGGTGCATAACCATTCTATTCATCTACCTAGGCTTGAAGATGGTGAGATTACGATACACACACTTCCTAAAAACAATTTCATAAGTTCAATCTTTGGGTTGTACAACAATATGGAATTTTCTTCTGGTAGATGATAATAATGACAATTAAAGTTTTTGCTTGTGGTTTGGAGACACGATAAATCGTGCCTCTACAAGAGGTAGGCTTTCAATTTTTCTTCGGATCGTTTTCGGAAGGATAGCCACTCTATTGCCCATGGATTTATGTTTGGGACTAAGTAAACTGACGTTTTTTATTATTCATTATTCACTTTTCATTATTAACTCTTGGTTTGGAGACGCGATAAATCGTGCCTCTACATAAGGTAGGCTTTCAATTTTTCTTCGAATCGTTTTTGGTAGGATAGCTACTCTAATGCCCATGAATTTATGCATGGGACTACATAAACTGACGTTTTTTATTATTCATTATTCACTTTTCATTATTAACTCTTGGTTTGGAGATACGATAAATCGTGCCTCTACAAGAAGTAAGCTTTCAATTTTTCTTCGGATCGTTTTTGGTAGGATAGCCACTCTATTGCCCATGGATTTATGTTTGGGACTAAGTAAACTGACGTTTTTTATTATTCATTATTCACTTTTCATTATTTGCTTATGGTTTGGAGACATGATAAATCGTGCCTCTACAAAAAGTAGACTTTCAATTTTTCTTCTGTTCTTTTTTTATTATTCATTTAAAATGCTAATTTTTAGACTATAAATACTATAAACCCTTCACCCATATGCTTACAAAAGAAGAACAGCTAGCAGAAGATGCTTTAGATAATAGCTTTAAAGGTTCAATAGAGGTTATTAAAAATGCTTTAGAAGAAGAAGATTTAAATTCAATCCGAGAAGTGGTTGGTAATATCACAGTTTGGTCTGGGCACTTAGGTGAACGTCCAGATTGGCTTACTGGCTTTTCAAGAGCTTTACAACATGCTGTTGAGAAACATGATATTTATGCTAAAAATGATGTAAAAGAAAAATTCTTCACAGAATTAAGAGAGGCTTACAATACATTTATTTTAAAAAAATAAAGCAATAGAAACTGCTTTAGAAATTTAATAAATTGTTATTGAAATTTTAATGTACGGAATAGTATTTTGTGAAAAATATAAGTATTTACATGAACAAAAAGACACTCACATATAAAACAGTTTTTACGACTGCTATTGAAGTAGATTTATTTTACAAAGGTGATATTAATGAATTTAGGCCTGTTATCATTTGGTTACATGGCGGAGGATTAGTCAGTGGCGGACGTCATGATATTGAGCAAGAACAATTAGCATTGTATCTAGAAAATGGTTTCAAGGTACTGTGTTTTGATTATCAATTGGCTCCTTCTTCTAAGATTGATGAAATTCATAAGGATATAAAAGATGCAATTACGTGGACGATAGAAAATAATCGTTTGATTGCTATTGATAAGAATAATATCAACCTAGTTGGACATTCCGCAGGGGGTTATTTATCTATTTTTGCCGCAAATAATCCACGTTTACCGATTAAAAAAGTAGTTTCTATATATGGTTATGCTGATATCACCTCTGAATGGACTTACGCCTCAAGTTCCACGTATAGTGCAATGAAAAGAATCTCTGAGGATGAAGCAATGAAGAAGTTAAGAAAAGATATTGTGGCCAATGTTTCTTTCAAAGATCGATTCGAGTTTTACATATATACGCGACAAACAGGAAGGTGGAGAGAATTTATTACAGGATATGCATTAGACACTCCTGAAGCTCAATACGAAGCATTAAGTCCTTTAAAAAATATCCAACCTAATTATCCTCCAATCCTATTAGTTCATGGAACAATGGATAACGATGTTCCTTTTTCTGAATCACAGAACTTTGCAGATGCATTAGAAGAACAAAAATTGGAACTCAAACTCATCCCAATGAATGGATCAAGTCATATGTTTGATAAATTTGAAGGAGGATTCGAAAACAAAAAAATTAAGGAAGCTTTTGATGAAATTATTCAATTTTTAAAAGCTTAAAGTCCGTAAAAGATATTTTCATACTTTCAAAGTAAAAAATAGTTATAAAATAAAACACCCTTATCGTCTTTATTCAATAAGGGTGTTTTGATTATGAAAATACTTTTAGAGCATTTCTATTATTTGAATATAATTTCCACAAGTATCATTCAGAACAGCAATTTTAACTGTTCCCATTTCAGTTGGTTTTACACTAAACTCAACATCTAATTTTATTAACCTTTCATACTCTTCCTGAACACTCGTTACATAAAACTGTGTGTAAGGAATTCCTGCTTCAAATAAAGCCGTTTGATATTGCTTAGCAGGTGCAAAGCTTTCTGGAGCAGGTTCTAAAAGTAATTCAGGACCATCTTGTTCTTCTTGAGCAACTAAAGTCAACCAACGGTTACCATCTCCAACAGGTGTATCAATTTTCTTTACAAAGTTGAGTTTACTTGTATAAAATTCAAGTGCATTTTCTTGATCCATTACAGGAACACTTACAAGTTTAATTTTCATTTTTTTTGTCTTTTAAAGTTTAATAATGCAAAGATTGGAATAGGTAAACAAAATCATTTATCGAAAATTGCTCCTTTGAAATTCTTTAGGGGTTGATCCCGTTTTTCGCTTAAATAATGTGCTAAACGAACTCAAACTTTCGAAACCCACCTCATGACAAGCCTCTGAAATAGATTTCCCTTCTTTAATAAACTGCTTTGCTTTCTTGATCCTTGTATTCATCAAATATTGATTGGGTGTGAGACCATAATATTTTTTAAAAACTCTTAGTAAATGAAATTTCGATACATATCAAATTCTAGAAAATAGCTCGAGGTTTAGATTTTCATAAAATGTAGATCTATATAGTTTTTGAGACCAATAACCGTATCTTTTTGCCATTGATTGGAGTAAATATCATCCTTTAGACGTTTAATTTCACTATTATAAAATTTCATAGTACAATTGATTGAACTCTAATTTACAAAATTGAATGATAATTTTTCCAATTAGTTGAAGGCCAAAAAAAAATGCATGGGTATGATAATTGAGATAACCCAAATATCTAACCCATGCATAAACTTTGTGTATTCTTAAAGAAATCTATTTCATCATTTCATCAGGAACAAACATATCTGGCGTAATTTCTTTGACAATATTGCTGTTGTTCTTCCAATCATTTTCATAACGTTGTATGATGTTTTCAACAAAGCCTTTGTCATTTAATTTTTTTGTTGTTTTATCAATTAAAGATTGAGGTGTCACTACAGGATCCTTCTTTTTGATCAATTCAATAGCTCTTTGAAGTTCTTCGCTTTGATCAGGATTATTCACATTTTGAGGCTCTAATCCGACTTGAGCTTTCCAAGCTCCCATTTTGATGTTTACCAAAATAACGTAAGATTTCCCTGCCTGGGAGTATAACACAAACTGTGTAAACTCTGAAATCTTGAATTGTGAGTAAGTCAATTATCTCCTTTAAAAGAGAATATTGACTTAGTCACTGTTCAAGATCTGCTTTATCTCTTTCAATTAAGTGTATAGTTTATTTTATTTAGAATATAAAACTGATACACGATGAACAAAGAAGATTTATTAAACGACGATTTTTTAAAACAATTCAAGTCAGCAGAAGATTTAAATTCCTTTATGAAGCAACTCCAAAAAAGAGCTTTAGAGAAAATGCTTGAAGGTGAAATTGATGCCCATCTAGGCTATCAAAAACATGAGAAGTCAGAGAATTCCAATTACCGAAATGGCTATACCAGTAAGACCATAAAAAATGAATTTGGAGAACAAGATATCAAAATACCAAGAGATCGTAAAGGGACTTTTGAACCTGAAATTGTACCAAAAAGAAAGAATATTGCTCAAGGTATCGAGAGTTTAGTTATCTCACTTTATGCAAAAGGGATGAGCGTTTCGGACATTGAAAATCAGATCAAAGAACTTTATGATTTTGATGTCTCAACGGCTACTATTTCAAGAATTACAGCTTCAGTAGTTGAAGATATTGAAGCCTGGCACAAGCGCCCTTTGGAGCCTGTTTACCTTATCGTTTGGATGGATGGGATCGTTTTTAAGGTGAGAGAAAACTCCAAAGTGATCAATAAAACCATCTATTTAGCTGTTGGTTTATGTACTGATGGTAAAAAAGAAGTATTAGGTATGTGGCTTGGTAAAAATGAATCTTCTGCATTTTGGATGACTGTACTAACTGATATTCAGTCGCGAGGAGTTGAAGATATTTTAATCACATCCACTGATAACCTCAATGGTTTTACAGAAACAATCAAAGCAGTATTTCCTAATGCTTCTACTCAAATATGTATCGTCCATCAAATTAGGAATGCCTGCAAATATGTAGTCTGGAAAGATAAGAAAGCCTTTACTAAAGATATGAAAGATATCTACGGAGCTCCACATATGGATGCAGCTAAAGAGGCTCTTGATTTTCTGGAAAAGAAGTGGGGTGAAAAGTATGGATATGCTATCCAAAGCTGGCGGAATAACTGGGATGAATTAACTGTATTTTTTGAATTCCCTCTTGAAATTCGTAAAATTATATACACTACCAATCTGATAGAAAATCTGAATGGTAAAATTCGAAAATACACAAAGAACAAATTATCCTTCCCAACAGATGATGCAGTAAAAAAATCTGTTTTCTTAGCCTTACAAGAAGCAACAAAAAAATGGACAATGCCAATCAGAAACTGGGGAGTAATTTTGAATCAATTTCAAGTATTATACAAAGAAAGGATCAGGTTTTAAACCCAATCCTTCCTTGTAGTACTTACACACTTAGTGAAAGAGTGTCAATATTATTTTAGGACTAGTCAAAATTATCTGTTGACTATTACTTTTCCTGAGTGTACTTTTCGTTCATTTCCATTGATGATTAGTAAATAAGTATATAATCCATTCGAAAGCGATTGTTCTACATTAAATTGTAATTCATGTGCTCCCACATTTCGCTGAAGATCATTATACTCTGCAACTACTTGAGAGGTAAGATCATATATTTTTAATGATACTGTACTTTGACTTTCTAAATGACACATAAAATTAAACTCTCCTTTCGTTGGATTAGGATATACCTGAAATTCATTAGCTACATAATCATTCTTAGAATTTACTCTTGCATTACTTGGGCTGACAACACTAATGTTCTTTACACTCATACTTGCATAAGCATCATTATTCGACCCACCTACAGGAGCAATAAAGGCTTTGTATTGATAATCGTTAGTAGCAATAGGAATATCTGAAGGTAATTGAATAGAAGCAGTAACTGTTCCGCTTCCTGCACTTACAGTCTCTCGATATGATTTGTACGTGGTGAAAGGATTATTATCTCTTTGAAATAAAATGACAACATCTCTTGCTGCGGGAGCATCAAAATCAACCGTTACAGTAATTGTTTCTCCTGAATTAACAGAAAGTACTCCATCTAAATTATCAATACTTGATACAAAAGGTAATGAACTACTACCACTTCCTTGATATTCATAAGCACCAATATCTACACTATTTCCATAAATTCTTGGATTCCCTTGATTGTCATTGTATAAGAAATACTCTGATATTTCTGTTCCCGAAATAGGATTTACTTGGTTCGTATTAACGCCCACATTGATTGCTTCACTTGTAGCCCTGATATCAAACTCCATATCTTCAATATTTGTAAAATGTGGATCATCAACAGCTAAGAAGTTTGTCATATTTGGAATATCTGATTTGCCATTAATAAGAATATTATTCGCTCCCGAAATGTTATTCGTTCCATTGTATTTTTTAAAACCATAATCCGTTTCAAATTCTGTGATAGCAATGTTATTGTAGAACCTTACATTATTACTTTCGTTTACAGTAATTCCTGCCGCTTCTTGTCTTCCTTCCGATAATGGTACTTGCCCATTATGGTATGTTGTGTTATTGACTACAATAGAATTATCAGATTTATGAACTACTACACCGTTAATTCCATTACCGAAAGCTACATTATTGGCAAATAAAAACATGCCTGTATATTGACCATTAGGATTTTCATCCACCTCTCCTGTTCCTCTATCATTATTTCTAGTGATATAACAACCCGAGCCATCTATAATTTTGGGGTAATCTGGGCAACCATAAGCTTTTGGATCAGGGCAATTATAATTACGGTTATAATAATGGATATTATTGACGTTGTTATATGATCTATTTCTAGTGATTCTCATTTTGATCTTCTGATCTTGATCATAACTTTTTGATTGTGCTAAAACAATAGCACTCGATCCTGTTGAAGACCAAGTCGTAGTATTAAATACTTCATTATTCGTCAGTATACAGTAGTCAGAGTTATTGATTCTAATACCTGAAGAAGGACAATCATAGACTTTGTTGGAGTGGAATAAAATATGATGACCTCCTCCATTAGAAGCCCAAACAGCGATACCTCTCCCTTGATAATAATTGTATTGATCAAATCGAAATTCTTCTGCTTCTTCTTTTGTGATTTTCTGATTTGGTCCTTGGATTTCAAAGCCTGATATCTCTAGATACTCCCCAACACCTATTATAAAACCTCCTGCACCATCAAATTCAATTTTTGGTTGATGACCTGGGTAATTTCTTATAACTAAAGGACCGTTTAGAGTTCCTGCTTTTCCAATATAAACTACTGAACCACTATTTAATTCTCCAGTTCCAAAATTGTTGTTACGGTAAGTTCCGTCCATCACGTAAATGATATCACCGGGTTGCCAAGCATTATTTATGGCATAAGAAATGCTTTTTAAAGGCTTTTCAGGGGATAATCCTTGTTCATCACTTTGAGAATCTACTCCCTCAGGGCTAACATGCCATAAAGAAAAACCTCCTTCTCTAACTGTCAATTCATCAATTTCATAGATACCTTGGTTCATAAATTTAAGTCTGACTCTTCCGTTATTAGAAGTTACATTAGAAGTAAACTTTACAGTATAAAATGACCATTCATCCAAGCTCAATGTAACAGTGTCAATACCAATAGCAGCATTTTGATTGGCGAAATTGACAGACAATGTATTACCAATATTCCCTTTTGCATAAAAAGATACGGTATACTCCTGTCCTGCTATTAAATTAAAATAGCTGTCAGCACGGTTGTGCATTCTTACATTTTCAGGGACACCTGATGTAATATCTACTTTTAAATGACGGTCACCATAATAAGTTCCTACATTTGTTACTGAAAAATTAGCAATTCCTTCATCAGCAACCCACCAATCAGAAGAAAAGTCTGTGGCATTTTCGAAGCTTCCAATACCATTTTGAGAAAGCGTTTGGGCATCTAGAGTGTTTATCAAACATAAACACATGAAAATTAAAGTGTAGTGAAAAGAGAGATAAATTCGTTTCATGTAAGGTTAATTTAAAGTAATAATCTCATCTCATAGTATTTTACTATAAGTGGGTCAAGAAGTTATGGCAATTTGTTTTTGGTCATTCAAATCTATATTAGTGTAACATTAACATATGTAAAAAATTATCATTTATATAGCACATATGTTGTAAAATTTCAATCCACAACATTTGAATCAAGTAATACAACATTATTACTAGAGTTTTCACCCCTGTAATTTTGACTAATTGTTTTCTCTAACAATATGATAAATCTGTTGATATTATTTTTTACTGTTATCATTATCAATCCAACGCTACTGCTCTATGATCTATTTTTAGTAACTAACTTTTACTCTATTCAACTATTATAAAGAGTAGAGAATTAGATCATCAATAACGTATAAAAAAGAAAACGTCAACAGAATCTGCTGACCTTAAATGTTTTCGATAGTAATATTTTATGCTTGTTGAGTAAGCAGTCGGCCAACCCGCACTTGTCTACACCAACTATTTAACAGGCAGTAGTTCCTCTAGTTTATTGATTGGATAATCATCAATAACCTCAAGCGTATTTTTCAACCATTGATAAGGTTCAATGTCATGCATTTTTGCGGTAGCAAAGAAGGAATAGAACATTGCTATTTGTGCAGCACCTTTTTCATTACCTGCAAATTCTTTCTCATCAACATTACGAAAAGGGACTTCCAAAAATGCTGCAATTTCTTTTGCTAACATTCTATTTCTTTCGATATGACTAGATATGGTTACGGTAAGCCATTCCTCCTCTATATACTCAATAATGATATTGTAATCACTTTTTGATTCTTCTCTTTTTATTGTTTCAAAATTCACTCGAGACAATTTCTCTAATTTTTGAATTACCTTACCATTTCTTTTCAATACATTAGACGATTTATCAAAATACAATTGGTCACCTTTCATGAATTTCACAGCCTGATAAACCAGTGAAGCAAGTGTGAATACTATTATATATTTTAAAAATGGAGAGGATAAAAAACTTTCAGACATCATTAAATACCCAATGATCAAACTCAGAAATAATGACAGTACTAAATTTAATACTATGCTTTTTTTATCTAATTCTACGACTAGTTCTTTACTTGTTTTTCGAGTGATGTGATACATTCTGTTTGCTAGATATGTTGTTCTGCTTTAATAATAGGTAATGTAATAATTTCTAAAACTTTGTCAAAAGGTGATTTTGAAAAGAAATTAATTCCCGCTTTATGGTGAGTAGGCTGTATCTCTAGGTAAATTAATGCATCATTTAAATTCATAATAACATTCGATGAAAAGTAAGAATGCAACTGACCTCTTACAATATATTCTGTTTTTTGAACTTCTATTTTAATTGATTTAATCTCATCAAAATGTATTAAAGCTCCCATATATTTGCTTTTCTTTTTAAAACGTAATACGATACCATTTCGATGAAGTTCGATAGAGATATAGTCAATATCATTTGATTGATTACTTACTTCATCAAAACTATTAATACCCGATAGATAAATCATTTTTGGAGAACCATTACCACCTAATTTTATTCTTTCAAAGAGATTGAAAGTCCCACCAATGATAAAGGCTTCTTTTTGGCTTAATTTTCCATTTGGTCCTAGCCTAATGATCTTCATATTTTTTTAATTTAGTATTTTAGCTAGATACTTATCGAATTTATCATTACAATACGCTTTATTAATTTGTTTTATTTCTCCATTTAATTCTAAAAAAATTAATTCATTTGTAGTGCTTCCACAATCTTCTTTACTTACTTTAGTTTCTATATATTTTAATTTCTTAATTAAATTAGTAGAGACTTGTATATCTATACTATTCTTTTTTGATAGGTATAATTCTCTTTTTGATTTATATACTAATCTTATTTTTTCCACATCCGAACTAAAACAACTATTATATGAGATGTAAATATTTAATGTATCACCTATTTTAAATCGATCCATCAGAGAGTCATTCACCTTTAGATATTTGTAATTTTTTACTAATGCATCAATATTTAGATTTGATATGTTGTTAGTATAACTCACTTTTACTGTATCATCGAATACAGATGAAAATAAGACATTCTGAGCATTTCCTAGAAAACTCCCTTTGTATATCAAACAATCATATTCACCTCCTTCCTCTTGTTCTAATTTTAATGGAATTATTTCATTTATTCCTTTGAATAATAAATATATTAAATTCATAAGTAGTATCACAAGAAACCTAGTCAAGTACAAAAAAGTAATGATAAAAAAAGCCTCCCGATTGCTCAGGAGGCTAAATATGTCTAATACTCTAAGAGTAAATAAAATCAGACTAAGCTTGTGTAGTTAACAACTTAGATGAAGGTTTGAACTTCGTTAAGTGGATTCCTTTCACTGCTGCTTGGTACTCTTCTAAAGTAGGAGTACGACCTAAGATAGTTGAAAGAACCACTACAGGAGTAGATGATAATAATGACTCACCTTTCTTCTCAGCAGAATCTTTTACAACTCTACCTTGGAATAAACGTGTTGATGTTGCCATTACAGTATCACCTGGCTCTGCTTTTTCTTGGTTACCCATACATAAGTTACAGCCAGGACGCTCTAAGTAAAGCATGTTTTGGTATTTCGTACGTGCCGCTCCTTTTGGATCGTTATCGTCGAATTCAAATCCTGAGTACTTTTGTAATACTTCCCAATCGCCTTCCGCTTTTAACTCATCAACAATGTTGTAAGTTGGAGGAGCTACTACTAGTGGAGCTTTAAACTCAACTTTACCGTGTAACTCTTCAACGTTTTTCAACATTTGAGCTAAAATTTTCATATCACCTTTGTGAACCATACAAGAACCTACGAAACCAAGGTCTACTTGTCTGTCACCACCGTAGAATGAAAGTGGACGAATTGTATCGTGCGTATAACGCTTAGATACATCTTCATTGTTTACATCTGGATCGGCAATCATTGGCTCCTCGATTTGATCAAGGTCAACTACTACCTCTGCAAAGTATTTCGCGTCAGCATCTGGAGTCAATGGAGGTTTGCTACCTGACTTCACTTCCTCAATACGCTTGTTCGCTTTATTTACAAGACCTTTAAGAACGGCTTTTTCATTGTCCATTCCTTTTTCGATCATGATTTCAATTCTTGCTTTAGCAATCTCTAATGACTCGATTAATGTCTCGTCTTCAGAGATACAGATTGAAGCTTTTGCTTTCATTTCTGCAGTCCAGTCAGTGAATGTAAACGCTTGGTCAGCAGTTAAAGTACCGATGTGTACCTCAATTACTCTACCTTGGAATACGTTGTCACCGCTGAATTGCTTCAACATTTGTTGTTGTGTTGCGTGAACCACATCACGGAAGTCCATGTAAGGCTTCATGTTTCCTTTGAAAGTCACTTTTACTGACTCTGGAATTGGCATAGAAGCTTCACCAGTTGCTAACGCTAATGCTACAGTACCTGAATCAGCACCAAATGCAACACCTTTTGACATTCTTGTATGTGAGTCACCACCGATAATGATATCCCAATCACTCACAGTAATGTCATTCAATACTTTGTGAATTACGTCAGTCATTGAATGATAAACGCCTTTAGGATCACGTGCTGTGATTAGACCAAAGTCGTTCATAAACTTCATCAACTTAGGAATGTTTGCTTGTGCTTTTTTATCCCAAACTGATGCTGTGTGACAACCTGATTGGTAAGCACCGTCCACGATAGGTGAGATTACCGTAGCTGCCATTGATTCTAACTCTTGAGAAGTCATTAAACCTGTAGTATCTTGAGAACCTACGATGTTTACTTCTACACGAACATCAGAACCTGCGTGAAGTACACGACCTTCTAAGTCTGTACCTACTGCATTTTTATTGAAAATTTTCTCAACTGCTGTAAGACCTTGACCTTCTACAGAAATTTCTTTTGAAGGAGCGAAAACTACAGGAGCAGTTACGTCTAATACTCTAGCAGCAAAAGATTGTAATTTCTTACCGAATACAACTGCATAAGAACCACCCGCTTTGATGAACTCAACTTTTTGTGGAGTTAATGAAGCAGAGATATCGATTAATTCTTTATCACCGTTGTATAATTTCTTCTCTTTTGTATTGATTGTTAAAACAGTACCTGTTTCTACTGAATAAGCTTGCTCTAATACAGGCTCGCCATCAGCATCTACAACTACGTTTCCATCAGCATCTTTTTGCTTCACCCAGTTTTTAAGGTCGATACCAATACCACCTGTTACACCTACAGTTGTAAGGAAAATTGGTGAGATACCGTTAGTACCTGCAATGATTGGAGCAATGTTAACGAAAGGAACATAAGGTGAACCAGGAACACCTGTCCAAAGTGCAACATTGTTTACACCTGACATTCTTGATGAACCTACACCCATTGTACCTTTTTCAGCGATAAGCATTACTTTCTTATCAGGATGTTGCTCTTTTAAAGCTGTAAGAGCTGCTTGTTGTTCTTTATTATGCTCAAAGATACATTGTCCATGAAGTTCACGGTCTGATCTTGAGTGAGCATCAGCACCTGGAGATAATAAATCCGTAGAGATATCACCTGTACCAGCGATGAAAGTAACGATTTTAATTTCTTCCTCTACTTCAGGAAGTTTTGTAAAGAATTCTGCTTGAGCATAGCTTTCTAAGATATCTTTAGCGATAGCATTTCCTGCTTTATAAGCTCCTTCTAAACGCTCCATATCTGCATCATATAAGAAAACCTGTGTTTTCAATACTTTTGCAGCTTCTTCAGCGATAGCAGCTTGTGCATTTAATGCTAAATCAAGAAGAACCTCGATAGAAGGTCCACCTTTCATGTGAGATAATTGTTCAAATGCAGAAGAAGGAGTAATTTCTTCTACAACTTCCTCACCTAAGATAATCTCTTTTAAAAATTTCGCTTTCACACCCGCAGCACTTGTCGTACCAGGAAGAGTGTTGTAAATGAAAAAGTTAAGAGAATCGTTACGGTGTTCATTACCTGAATCCTTAATTTGTGCAATTACTTCACCTAATAATTCTGCGTCATCAATCGGCTTAGGATGAAGTCCTTGACCTTTTCTTTCTTCTATTTCGTTCAGGTATTCGCTATATCTGCTCATAAAAAATTGTTAATTACGTCAAAAAGGGTGTTGAAAGAGTTTGTTTCTATTTTGAGTTGAAAATAAAGTAAAAATTCTTCTTTTAATCTTTTTGACAAAATCCCATGGTCTATTTTCACTGCAAAAATACGCATTAATTTTCAAATATTTCTGATTATAGAATTTATATCTGCTAATTTCTCAATAATCAGTAAGTTAACTTAAGATTTAAGAACATTTTCAGGATATTTTTATCAAAAATTAAAATTTCAAGAAACATTTATTAATGGAGAAAAATTGGAGGTCACATAATTGGCAACCTCCACTATCACTTAATTAAGCTCTAATTCTTGATCTGAACCCCAATCTTTCACTTTTACTCTCATAGTAAAGAATCAATTTTGGGTATACATCTAATCTTAAAGAAGTAACATTAAGTATAAATTATTAGCAAACTGAACTTAGTCCTCATTCAGTATACATTTTCACATTAACCAATTGTAGTAAAATAACCTGCTCTAAATAGGCTATTATTTTCAATACACCCCTTCGACTATTTTATTTTTTGAAAGGTTCAAACCCTTAGATAATTCATGATAAAGTGCTATTTATATATCATTTATCATCATAATGAACTCTATTTCATTTCATTTCAAAAAGAAGATAAAAAAACCTTATCAAATACTTCTTAATATAATTATTTGATAAGGTTAAAAGACTAATTGATGATCTTTATAATTTATTCATCTTGTTGTACTTCCCTAAATAAAAACAACCCATTATAACCATCACTCACCCCAATTATTCCACTTTTAAAGAAAGGATAAACACCAAATGCACCATATCCATTTTTTTCTGGATCAGTGTTATATTCATAAATAAGTTCTGGATTAGTTGGATCTTCTAATTGATAAATTCTAAAGCCTCCATTATAAAATGAGGTGTAAGCAAGATCATCAATTATATAAGTATTATGAACAATGTCTTCTGTATCATGAATGAGACCAACTCTTTCTATATTATTTGGATTAGAAATATCTAAAATCACGATATCTTCCTCCTCTTCTCGTGCTTGTTCTAGACATATGTAAACATAATCATGGTTTGTTGTTACCCATCCGCTATGCACATTTTCATTATTATCAAATTCATAAATTCCTAAAGTCACAGGATTAAGTTTATCAGAAACATCTACAATTTTAAAATAGGACATACTAATACTAAAAATATATAAACGGTCATCTATTACTGAGATATCATGTGCAGGGATTTCAAACTCATCCCAATAGGGTACTGAAGAAATTTCCTTTAGATTGATTGGGTTTTCATTTAAATTAAAAATACTAACATCCGAACCGTTTGAACCTTCAACATTAATATCAAAATATCCTGTAACATAAAGATAGCCTTCATCATCAATAAAAATATTGTGATAATCGCTCATTTCAGAAACAAATACCGGGTTTTTAGGATCTGAGATGTTATAAATATTTCCCTTTGGTCCATAAGCATTTGATCCATTGACAACGTAGAGATAATCTCCCCAAACTTTCATATCAAAACCTCTACTTTCTATGGTTGATTCAATTTCAGGATTTGATGGATCATTAATGTTTATAATATTGACTTGACCTGCTTCCGTTGAAGAACTGAAACTACATATCAAAACATATTCGATTCCATTTTTTTCAAAACCCCAAATATCATTGACTCTTCCTGGTAGATCCAATTGACTTACCATTTCAAATTGTGGTTTTATATCAAATATTTCTTCTTCATTAGATCTGTTATCTTCAGAACATGAAAAAATTAGTAAAGAAAGTAGGACAAGTAAGAATAATTGAATTTTCATTATAGATTTAGGATTTAGTTTATTTTTTGGATAACACCTGCTCCTATTTTAGGATTATGGTGGACATGATTATTGTTGTGTGTATTTTTTCTACATGCTAATGCGAAATCTTCATAGAAATAATGGATGACAATCACTTTGTCTAAAATATCATCATTTTGATCGGTTCCTAAAGTCCAAAGGTCAGACTCAATATAGAATGTACCGTCTCCATTTTCATCAAAATGTATGTTCCCAAGATCACCCGCATATTTTTTATCCCAAGTGGTTCCTAAGTTGTTATAACTACAAAACAATAAAGTATCCTTTTGATTCCAATGCATCAAAGGTCGATCCATTGTTCCTTCATGAATATGTAATGAACTTGAAGAACTTGGTTTATCACAATTTAGATTGAGTGTAATACCTACTTTATTTTCGAAAACCTGAACGTATCCAATTCCTAAAGTGTCTTGGTAATCTACATCGTAATCTTTAAATTTTGTATCAGCAGTTTGTCCTTCTGTGACAGTAAATGGATGGAAGATTATTTTTGCTGAATGTTCTGGTTGATTTTCTTTTAAATTTTCTTGGCAAGAAGGCAATAGTATTATAAAGGTAACACCAATAGCAAAGAGTTTATTCATTAGTGATTTCATTTGTCAGAGGTATATAATGGTCGGTATCTTAGCATATAACAATGAAGTATTTATCATTGTATTACATGAATCTAATAAACCTTTTATGAATTTCAAATTCTTATTTAGAAAGTTTTGTGTTGAATTAAAACACTTAAAACATTAAACATCAAAAGAACACCTTAGGATATTATGCAAATACAATAATTATCAAAATATTTTTCTATTTTTCAACTAAATATTTTTGTTAATTAAGCAATATTTACAAACTCACAAGCTCTTTGAAACTAAATATATGTTCTACCAATTCAAAAATAAATAATTCTTAATTCAACTTTCTATTAAAAAAAGAATCACTTTCAACAACAATTAAAAATGTAATTCAAATTATATTGACTATTAATCGTATTCTCTGAGTGTACGACTAGTCTCTATATTTCATTCTGAAATCTATTTATTTTAAACATAACTTTAAACAAAGTCAGAGCATTCGTCTGAAATGCTCATTAATTTTCAAATTTTATTATGAAAAAACTTCTAACTTTTTTTACGCTTAGTGTATTGCTATGCTACGGGACTACTTTGGCCCAAACTAAATAAATTTCCGGAAAAATCGCTGATGAAGAAGGTCTACCCCTTCAAGGTGCAGTTGTATTTGAAAAAGGAACAAGTAATGGTGTTGTAACAGACAAGGACGGTTACTTCCTATTAAATGCAAGTACACAATCAACAATTATTATTAGTTTCGTTGGATTCGAGTCTATTGAAACTCAAGTAGGTGACAAAACTGAATTTAATTTTACATTAAAAGCAGAAGAATTAGATGAAGTAGTTATCGTGGGTACACGTGGCGCTCCTAGAAGTAATGCAGACACTCCGGTTCCTGTTGATATTGTGTCATCAGAAGATCTTGTAAGCACGGGTAAAGTATCATTTGATAAAGCATTACAATATAAAATTCCATCATTCAATACGGTTCAAACACCTGTAAATGATGCGACTTCACTTCTTGATCCCTATGAAATTAGAAACATGGGTTCTTCAAGAACTTTGATCCTAATTAACGGTAAAAGAAAGAACTTAAGTTCATTACTTTATACACAAACTTCGCCAGGTCGTGGTGAAACAGCTTCTGATATCTCAGCCATTCCACAAGACGCTATCAAGAGAGTTGAGATCCTTCGTGACGGTGCTTCTGCACAATATGGTTCTGATGCCATTGCTGGTGTAATGAATATTGTATTAAAAGATGATGTAAATTCTGGATCAGTTACTTTGAGAACTGGTATCACCTCAGAAGGTGATGGTGAAATGTACGGTATCTCTTTAAATAACGGTCTTTCATTAGGTAAAAAAGGATTCTTAAATTATACAATTGACTTCTCTCTAGTGGCATTAGCAAATCGTCCTGGTACAGTAAATGCAATTGGTGAATCTCTAGATTTTAGAGCTGATATCGCAGATGTAGAGAAATTTTTATCCCGTAGACCAGATGCTGGAAATATTAACGGTAGCCCAGAAACTACTGCTGCAAAATTCTTGATCAATGGTTCTCGTGATTTATCTGATGAAGTAAATATGTATTTCAATGCTGCTTATGTTTATAAGAAAGTAAACTCATATGCAAACTATAGAACACCTTACTGGAGAACAGTTGAAGACTTCCCATATTTAGCAAACTTCTTCCCTGGCGAAAATCCTAATAACGCAGGTGGTTATGATGGTTATGTGCCAACTTTTGAAGGTGAAATGAATGATTATAACGCTACTTTAGGATTCCAAATGAGTAAAAATGGATGGAATACTGATGTTAGTGCTACAGTATGTGGAAACACACAAGGTTACTATGTAAATAATTCACACAATAGAAATTATGTTTACAGTCCTTCTACATGGATTGATACTAACAATAATGGTGTTGTTGATGCAGGTGAAATGACAGAAGGATCTCAATTATATAGAGAGAATCCTCCAAAAACATTTGATGTAGGAGGTACAGAGTTCCACCATATTGTAGGTAACATTGATATCAACAAACAAGTAAGACACAATTTAAGTGTTGGTTTTGGTGCTGAATTCTGAAGTGAAACATTTATCATCAACGAAGGTAGCTTAGCTTCTTATGATGGTGGTGGTGCTGATTCATTTGCTGGTAATACTCCAGAAAACTCAGGTACGTTCAACCGTTATAATATGGGTGCTTACTTTGACTTAGCATATGATATCAATAAAGATTGGTTAGTAAATGGTACAATCCGTGCAGAAAACTATAGTGATTTTGGTAGTGCTTTTGTTTGGAAAGCAAGTACTAGATATAAACTATTAGACGATAAAATGACCGTTCGTGCTTCTGCTTCTACAGATTTCAGAGCCCCAACTCTTCACCAAATTTATACACAAAAAGCACAATATTCATTTGTACCTAGAGCAGGTATTCAAGTAGGTGGTTTAGTGAACAATGTATCTCCACAGGCAGGTTTCTTAGGTGTACCGCAATTAACTCCTGAAAAATCGACCAACTTAACAGCTGGTTTTGGATTTAAACCAAACAGAAACTTTAGCATTACTTTAGGTTACTATAACATTGCTGTGGAAGATAGAATTGTTCTTTCTACTGAGATTGGACCAACTGAAGCAGGAAATACTCCATTGGATCAGATCTTAACAGAAAACAATATGTCTGATGTTTCTTTCTTTGTAAATGCAATTGACACAAGAACTTCGGGTATTGATTTCGTAGCAAGTTATAGAAACATTGCTCTATGTGGCGGTTTCTTAGGTTTCAATTTATCGGGTAACTACACTATCCAAAACGAACGTGAAGGAGCTGTAAAAAATCCAGAAACAGTAGAGGAAGCTGGTCAATCAGTAGTCAACGCAACTCAAGAAGCATTATTCTTTACTTCAAGACCAAGAACAAAATGGATCTTAGGCATGGATTATAATATCAAGAAGTTCAATTTTGCATTAAACAATACTTATTTCGGTAAAACTACTTTCAAACAACAAGGTATGTCTACTGATTTAAGAACTGAGTTTATCCCTAAAATCGTTACTGACTTAGCAATTACTTATCATGTAAACGACAAGTTGACGATTGCAGGTAATATCAATAACTTATTCAACATTCTACCAGAATGGGAATTTGTAGCTGAAAATGCTGCTGGTCAAGAAATGATCAATAGTACAGAACTTACAAATGGTTTAACTCCTATCCAACATCAATCTAACTTGATTACTTTCAACCAACGTTATTCACAAATGACGTATGATGGATATCACTTTAGCCAATTGGGTAGATTATTCAACCTTTCGATCAATTACAAATTCTAATTTCAATTCGATTATACAATAGGAATTTTATATACAGAAAGTCATTCTCTGATAGGGAATGGCTTTTTTTTAACCACATTTTATAAGTAATAAGTCATACTTTCTAAGTTTTGCACTTCACCTTAAACGTAAAACCTAATACTATAAAAGATTGAAGATTAATCTCATGAAAAAATATATATTAGGATTTGCTATAATAAGTGTGCTACTCTCTTCATTTTCAGTAAATGATAAGAAAGACAAGTTATTAGCCAAGCAATCATCAACAGACATTTTATTTCAGGCTTCCAATATTTCTATGGAAAAAGAAAACAGCTTAGACCCTGAAAATAAATTCCATAACGGTGTAAAAGAAGTAATTGTTGGGATTGACAAATTAATTTTAACTGTAAATGGTCAAGAGGTCATTTTTAGAGCCACAAGTGGGAGTCAAGTTGATTTATTATCATTTACCTCAAAAGACACTTTAATTTGGACTAACGAAACCTTACCTATAGGTAATCTAGAAGATGAAGGTCAAGTTATTTTAAGTCAAAACTCAGCTTCTAATAAAGTTATTGAAGCTGATGGGACAGAAAAACCATTATTTGTAGGACAGACTTCATTTGATTTTATTCTTGATGAAACATCAGAAACTGAAATTGAAGAAGGAGATAAATATGTAATTTATATTGATGTTGCTAACAGTTTACGTTTAGAAGAAAACTCAAACAAAACGTTTTATCAGTTACAACAAGGTACAGAAGATACAGAAGAAGCTGGAACAATCTATTTAGAAAGAATTTCAGAAAGTCAAGAATAAATAATTGATTTCGTACATATAAATTCCGTTTTTGATTTCATTTTCAAACAAGAATCATTAACAGTTAAAAACTAAATATTGGAACTTTTCATTCTAATTTAGTGTCATCTTAGAAGAGCAATTGTATTTTAGTTTTGACCTAATTTTAATGATTCATGAAATCAAAAAAACAAAATCAATCGGCATTAGAAATTAAACATGAAAATGGGAAGGTGTTTGTTTATGAAAATAACCAAGTAATAAAATCTTTCCGAAATGAGTTAATGGCTGTTGGCTTTATTAATAGAATGAAGTTTGAAAAAATAGCCTTAAAATAAGAATAAAAAAATCCTCATTATCAACTAAATGGTAATGAGGATTTTTTATATGAATAAGAAAGTGTTTAAATCACTCCTAGTTCTTTTCCTACTTCAGTAAAGGCTTTTACTGCTTTTTCTAAGTGAGCACGAGTATGTGCTGCAGAAAGTTGAACTCTAATTCTTGCTTGTTCTTTTGGAACTACTGGGAAGAAGAAACCAATTACATAGATACCTCTTTCTAATAATTTCTCAGCAAAACGTTGAGATAATTCAGCATTGTAAAGCATTACAGCACAGATTGCAGATTCTGTTGGTTTGATATCAAATCCTGCAGCCAACATTTCTTTTTTGAAGTAAGCTGTGTTTTCGTGAAGACGTACAGACAATTCATCTGTTGTATCCATCATCTCAAACATTTCTACACCTGCTGCTGCAATCGATGGAGGAATTGAGTTCGAGAATAAATAAGGTCTTGAACGTTGACGTAGCATTTCAATAACTTCTTTTTTACCCGTTGTGAAACCACCGATAGCACCACCAAAGGCTTTACCCAATGTACCCGTAATGATGTCAACTTTACCTCTGATATCGAAATGTTCTGTAACACCACGACCCGTCTTACCTACAACACCTGCTGAGTGACATTCGTCTACCATGACTAAAGCATCATACTTTTCTGCTAATTCAACGATCTTATCCATCGGTGCCACGTGACCATCCATAGAGAATACACCGTCAGTCACAATAATACGATAACGTTGCTCTTGCGCTGCAATTAATTGTTGTTCTAAATCAGCCATATCAGCAGTAGCATAACGGAAACGTTTTGCTTTACATAAACGAACACCATCGATGATTGAGGCATGGTTTAATGTATCTGAAATAATAGCATCTTCAGCTGTCAATAATGGTTCGAAAACACCTCCATTAGCATCAAAACATGCCGCGTATAAGATAGTATCTTCTGTTCCAAAGAAGTCTGCAATCTTTTGTTCTAATTTTTTGTGTAAGTCAGTAGCACCACAAATAAAACGAACGGAAGACATTCCAAAACCATGTGAATCCATTGAATCTTTAGCCGCTTTGATCAATCTAGGATGGTTTGATAATCCTAAGTAGTTGTTTGCACAAAAGTTCAATACAGTTTGTCCTGTATTCAATGTAATTTCAGCATCTTGAGGAGAAGTGATGATTCTTTCGTTTTTATAAAGACCATCTGCTTCAATTTGTTTTAAGTCTTCTTTCAGACTTTCATATATTTTTTTGCTCATTATTTCTTTTTTATAAGATTAATAGATCGTTTATGGGGATTAGTCCCAATTCAATATCACTTTACCACAATTTCCAGTTTCCATGATATCAAAACCTTTTTGGAAATCATCAATTCCAAATCGGTGAGTGATAATTGGTGCGATATCTAACCCAGAAAGTAACATCTGTTCCATTTGGTACCATGTTTCATACATTTCACGACCGTAAATACCTTTTAGAGTAAGTCCTCGGAAGATAATTTTATTCCAGTCTACTTGAGCAGATTGTGGTAAAATACCTAGTAAAGAAACTTTACCAGAATTATACATATTATCGATCAATTGATTAAATGCGATAGGCGAACCCGAACATTCTAAACCAATATCAAAACCACTCATTCCTAACTCATGCATTACCTCTTTAAGGTCTTCTTTTGCAGGGTTCACAACTCTTGTTGCCCCCATTTTCTTTGCTAATTCTGCACGATATTCATTCATCTCAGTAGCTACAATATGACGAGCTCCTGCAAATTTAGCCACTTGAATTGCCATACTACCAATTAGTCCTGAACCTGTAATCAATACATCTTCAGCGATTAATGGAAATGATAAAGCAGTATGGGTAGCATTACCTAGAGGATCCATGATAGATACAATCTCATCAGGAATTTTCTCATTGATTTTCATCACATTGGATGCTGGTACTTTTACATATTCGGCAAAAGAACCATCTGTATTCACTCCGATGCCAATTGTTTTTTCACAAATATGTTGTCTACCTCTTCTACAGTTACGACAACGATTACAAGCGATATGACCTTCTCCAGTTACTCTATCACCTTCTTTGAAGGCTTTCACTTCACTACCATAAGCGGCAACATGACCTACATATTCATGTCCAATAGTTTGTCCTACGCGAACAGTTTGTTGGGCCCATGCATCCCATAAGTAAATATGTAAATCGGTACCACAGATTGATGATTTTGATACTTTGATAAGGACATCATTGGGTCCTACTTCAGGAATGGCAACATCTTCCATCCATAAGCCTTTTTCAGCTTTAGACTTTACAAGTGCTTTCATTGTTTATATCTTAAAAATATTTATGGTAGTATGTATTTATATGCTTTTATTGAAATAAAATATTCTTTTCATTTCGGTTTCAAAATTATCATTTTTCCGCTGATAAACTAAATGATTCTCAACCATTAAGATTAATTAATTTATAAAATATAATTAGTGATTCTTTTTATCAAATAAAGACAACTCAGGAATTGTAAAAGAAAATTTTATAAAACCATTTCTTTGCTAACATTTCATTCTGCAAAATTTCCGCATTAGCAAAACAAAATTTTAGTCTACTTTTTATGAGATTTCATTCATATTATTTTTAAAATAAAGCAAAAATCATCTTTGAACAATAGATTATTCTAAAATAGACGTGACAACTTAATATTAACACAAAAAAACACCTCGCTGATAATATCAACGAGGTGCCTCATGAACTTAACTCTCTCAATTTTTTTTCACTTAAATAACTAAGCGCATTCATCTAACTTCTAACATATTATACTCTATTAAATTATTTTTGTTTCAATTTAAACAATGTAAATTGTTACGAATTGTAAATACCTAGAATTGGGTATTTCTTTGTTTTTTTTCAATTTTCATTTAAAAAAAACTTGAAGAACTTTTATTTTTAGATAGATAATCATTAATTGCGGTGTATCCATCTTATAAATTTTTACCCAATGCTCTTTACCAAAGCTTTAAATTACATCAAACAAAATGTCAATCCAGAAAAAGATTGGAAGGTATATCCTACTTTAGTTTACGATAGTGTGAACATAAATGCACCTACTAAAAATTCTGAGTATTCAATAATTATTAGAAAAAATTGTGGTGAAATAGTCTTGAATCAAAATTTAATCGGAGATCATAAAATAAACTTTTCTCAATGGGAGAAAGGAGTATATAAGATAACCGTTAAATTCGATGAAGGTGAATTCATGTCTAAACTTTTATTTTACCCTCGTTTTTAAGTATCATCAGTGTTAGGTGAAATGTTAAATATTAAACTTAAGTTGTATGATTCTTGTATTACGTAATATTTCTTAATTACATTTGTATTATATCTAACTATTAGTTGTACTAACTAATTTAATAAACTTAATTTTACCTATGAAATCATTATTCATCACTTTATTTTTCGTATTTCTTTACGCTTCTGCTAATGCACAAGGATTGAATATCCAGGCTAGTATTGCATCTCAACAAGGGAAAACACCTCTTGAATTATTCAAGGAAAAGAAGAAAGAGAAAAAGGCTAAAAGTTCAAAAGAGAACAAATCCACCAATTATCAGGATATAAAAATCAAAAGAGACGAAGAATAAAAAAAGAGCTTCAATGAATTTACGATTCGTTGAAGCTCTTTTTTGTTTTTTACTTTAGTTTATACAGCTTCTAAAGCTTGTTTGATATCCCAAATGATATCATCATGATTTTCTACACCTATAGATAATCGCACAAGGCTTTCTAAGATTCCGAATTCTACTTTCTCTTGTTCATCAATACCAATATGCGTCATAGAAGCTGGATGTTGTGCAAGGCTTTCTGTACTACCTAAACTAACTGCCAACTTAATTAACTTAAGGTGATTTAAAAAACGGAAAGCTTCTTTTTCTCCTCCTTTAATATCAAACGAGACCATAGCTCCTGGTGAACTATATTGTTTTTTATAGAGATTATATTCATCTGTACCCTCAGGAATGCATCCCAGATAATGTACTTTCGCTACTTTTGGGTGGTCTTTTAAAAAGTTAGCTACTTGAATAGCATTACGCATTTGTGCTTCCATACGGATCTTTAGTGTTTCCAAAGAACGTAGCATCAGCCAAGCTGTATGTGGAGATACCATATTCCCCAAAAATGTTCTAAGGGTTTTAACACGTTGCATTACTTGTTGATTTCCTAAAACTGCACCTGCAATGAGGTCACTATGTCCACCAATATATTTTGTCGCAGAATACATAACAATATCAGCACCAAGCGTCAATGGTTGTGACCAAATTGGCCCCATATACGTATTGTCTACTGCCACAAATACCTTTTGTTCCTCTTTTCCTTTATTATAATGAGCAGCTATTTCAGAACATAATGTAATGTCAAAAAGATCATTTGTAGGGTTTGCAGGAGTTTCTAAGTAGATCAAAGCTAATCGGTCACTCATTCCCGAATCTTCAATCATTTTCATAAGATCCTCTTTCTTATGTTCAGGTCGAATAGCTATACTTTCTACCCCAATTTTTTTCAATAGGTCATGAATAAAGTGATCTGTTCCTCCATACGTTGGCGTACTGTATAGCAAAAGATCTCCTGGCTTTAAAAATTCCAATAAAACGGAACTTATAGCACTCATTCCACTTTCAAAAACGGCACAATCTTCCGCTTTATCCCAAAGACAAAGACGATCTTCCAAAATTTCTAGATTGGGATTATTAATTCTACTGTAAATAAGCCCAAGGTTTTCATCCTGTCCTTTTTCTCTTAATCCATAGGCTACCTCAAAAAATGCCTTTCCTTCTTCTGCAGTCTGAAATACGAAAGTAGACGTTTGAAAAATTGGTGTCTTTACTGCACCTTCTGATAGTTCCGGTTTGTATCCATGTGTCATCATTAATGACTCGGGGTGATACTTATGTGACATAGTTTAGTATTAGATGTGTTTATATGTATTTTTTACGCAAATTAATTTTAATTAGGGAATAAATACGATTTTGAAAGATTTTTTTTGGAGTGTTAGCTATTTTTTTTGAATCATATATTTTGATACACTTAAAAATTTGAATAAAATTTAGAAGAATAAATCACATCCTATAACATCAAACATACTAAACTTAAGGATAAAGAAGTGAAAACCTTAAGAATTCATTATCAATCAATAAGATTAAAATAAATATTCTTATAACATTATGTATTCGTTTAAGCTAATTTGATCAAAGTAATTTTCGAAGTAATACACACAACTCTTTAGCTTATTCTTTTTCAGATAATTATATTCATTTTCATAGAATAAATAGTATATTGCTCATGTAAGTTTTTGTTGTCATTTTCAATATTTGACCTAACAAAGGGAAGAAAACGTCAGAAACTTTTAGAAAAAGTCAAACACAGCAAAATGTGGTTGGCACTATAGAATCGTAATTTACTTGGGATATTAACCGTATCCCCCAATTAATAATGAGTCCCCTTTCTGTTGCTAACAGATTGGGGAATTTTTATTTTTTAAGACCTATTTCTTGTACGTTTATAACAATTTGAACTTTATAATATAACTATTTTAATAAAGTGTCATTTTGCCTTTTAATTTTTTGTTTCTAAAATTTTGAACATGCACATTTGAGTATCAACAAAGAAAAAACATCAACCACAGCGTTGATTACAAGATATTTAGTTGGAAGTTTGTTTGTTAGTTTAGTTTATAGAATGAAAAGGACACGTATATTACGGAGTCCTTTTTTGTTTTTAATGTGTTGGATTATTGTCAGTTTTCATCTTCTTAAACAAAAGAAGAAAACAACCATAAAAGATTGTTTTCTTTCTTCATAAAATGATTTACATCAAATTATAAGATGCTCCTATAGAGAAATTATTTAATGTATCACTACCATCAGCATTACTATAATACAGTGGTTCGTACCTACCTATTATTGACAAACGTTGGTTAAACTTATATCCAATTCCATACATTAATGATAGATTTCCTTCTGAAATTGACTCTTTATCATTATTCACCTTTAAGGTGATAATGAATTATTATAAAAGATTCCTGCTTGAAAAATAAAACTGTTAGGTTTATCATACTTTACACCTGTCCCTATCGCAAAATTATTTATGTATGCTTCAATATCATTTACACCATAATTCCCTAAATTAGAGAGCGTAGAGTTACTAAACCAATATGAACCTTCAAAAAAACAATAAAAGTCCTTATGTACTCTCAAATCTATGGAAGTCCGAATATTTGGCCCTGATTTTAAAGATATCTCTTGTGGAATCATAATCCCTCCCCCCAATTCGATTTTAAAAGGTGTGTCTTGTGCATGAACAGAAATGAAAGACAAAAAATAGATTAAAGGAATTAAGAATAAAAACTTTAGCATTGTTGTCAAATTAATAGTTTAATTTAAGTAGAATAACAAATGAAATACATTTTATAAAATTGTTAAAGTATTTTATAATTTATTGCTAACGACAATTTACATTTAAAAAAAATAACGACAACCTTTTCAGATTGTCGTTATGATTTTGGTTCTTTTTTTTGCTTTAAGCACTAAAAAGAAAAACCTAGACCAATATTAAATAGGTTATAATACGATGAACCCATTTTAAGAGCAAAGTTGCCTTTTGTGAAATATACATCCGCTCCAATATCGAAGTATACATCGCTATACGTTTCATCATAATAACCTGAATGGAATTCTTCAGTTAGAAAACCCGCTTTTGGAGCAATGTACCAGTGACTATTAGGGTTATTCTTATTCAAAATGATAGCATAACCAAGGTGAAATCCAATACATTTATCATTATAGTCATCATACTTTTGACCACCATAACTTACATCGATCATGAAGTTCTTCAAACCAACTGTAAATTCAACACCATTATATACATTACCCAATGTAGTATAACCAACTGTTACCGTGCTCAGTTTGCTTTTATTTGGTTTTGTCATAGTGTCTTGAGCATTTACACTCAAAGTAAATAAAGAGATTAGGGTTAACAGAAATAAGTTTTTCATTGTAAGTAAATTTGCTTTATTTATTTAGATTTAACGATAATGATTCTACTATTATAATATCACACAGAATTCAAAAAAGTATTGTACACGTACAAGAAATGATTATAATAAACATTAGATAATAGAATCGATTAATAAAGTTCAAAGAAAGTAGAAACTCATTAAGGTTTCTAATTTTTAATGTTAACACTAATCAACGTGTTTTATATAAATTAAAAAAATGATACCACTATTTATTCTATTTATAATTGGGGAAAAATTTAGAATAATAGTGATATCATTTTATCTAGAAGTAAATCTCTTTACTTCGATTCAATGAACTTATAAAGTTCAGCTTCCGGATCTTCTTCTTCTTTTTTAATGACTTTCTGAGTTTCAATTTCTCTTTGATAAATGAGTTTTTCATCAAGTGCCCAGATAGTTTTGTTGTTTTTAAGATTCATCAATTGATAAATCTCTTTGTTGTTTTTGGTCATCGCAATATGTTGAATCACAAATTGACCCTTCGTTTTAAAAACTTGCACTGTATCACCTATGTGTACTTGTGCTAATGAAGTCGAAGCAAATAATAATAAAAAAGGTAGTAATTTCATATAACATAAAATACAAGAATTAAACCTTTTGTAGATTATATTGCATTTTTTATAGACGGTTTATAAATGTTCCCTCTCTATCTTATTGGTTTTCTGATTCTTATTTTTTATTAATAATTAATTTTCACCACTCTAATTCCTTTAGAAGGTTCAAAATTAGTTTTGTGCTTTTTACCTACAGCATTTAAATAAGCTTCTCTTTTGAAAACATCATGATAGGGAAATGTAACACCATACAATTCTAAGTTTTGAATGATTTCTTTTGCCTTTTCATAAGGTACTTGATCTACTTTAAAGACGATTACTTTATCTCTTGGTAATAATTTCCAGCCTCTTTGCTCTACCTCCTCAATTTTAATTTCATATAAAGTATCTCTTTTATGTGTATTCGAATTTATAATTTCAATAGCCTGAAATTGTTCAGTATTTGCTTTTTCTGATGAAGGAGAACATGCCATCAAACAGCATATAAAAAGAAGAGTATAAATAGTGTATTTCATGGGTATTTTTTTAATCAATATACTTAATATTCTGAGGTGTATCAAAACGTTTGAATTTAAGACTTAAGAATACTCAATGTTATATGACTAGAAGATAATTTTTTGTAAAAAAAAGGTTTCTACTTTTGTGAAGCAGAAACCTAATTTGAGCGTTACTTTTCTAGTTAGCTATTTAATAATTTTCTCAGTACTAGCATGTGATTTAATGGTATACCATTTTCAACCATTTTCTCACTATAGTTTTTAGTATAAAAATCTCTTTTGACTTCAAATATTTCAAAGCCAACTTTCTGATAGATATAAAGTTGCCTAAATGCAGCATTAGATGTGCCAATCAAAATATATTTAAATCCACGTCTCGTGGCCTGATCTATTGCGTTTAATAACATTCTTTGTCCTATCCCTTCTCCTTGACACTTTTTGGAAACAGCGATATTTTTAATTTCGATAGATTCTTCATCAAACATTTGTAGTGCATATACACCCAGTGTTTCGTTTTCTCTTTGGTAAATGTAAATCTCTGAATCGTGAATGTACTTGTCTATTGCCTCGACAGTTTCGTCGGCCAATAACAGAAGGTCATAGGGTAATTTACTTCCTTCTTGAATTAAACGAATTTTGTCAGTTTTCTCTAAAGTTAAATTCATTAAAATTTTTCGTTTAGGTTATAAAAATTAACTTTCAAATATAACCATCAACAACGTTCAAGAACAATAACAAAAATCAGAGTTTACTATTTTTTTTGTGAAATTATGTTAGAATTAGAGAAGATTCTAAGTTAGAATGGTACTAATAGTAGTCGTCGATAAAAGTGAAACTACTTCCGTAGTTAGCTTTTTGATGAATGAGTTTTTTTATAAATTCATAATGAGTATTAGTGAAATTTTCATTTGAGAACTGAATATATCTGCCCTGTGCATGTATACTAAATGTGTCACTATTTTGATAGATAGAAAGTTGATAATAAGGTATTAGCCATTGATATATTTGCAACTTTACATTAATATAAACGATAATACCTTCTTTCCTTATTTCAATATTTGCATTGTCGAGGACAGTTTTCTCAGTCGTTAAAAAATTAATAGATAAGTTCGATTCGTTGATATAAAAACAGTTCGAAGTTACCCCTTTTAATTTTAAAATATCATACAGTGATAGAGGTTTCCCTACTATTGATTTCTTCTTTTTTCTGTAGCCTTTTGGTGTTCCAAAAGTAGTTTCAACAATCATCTTATAATTTTAATGGTACAAATTAGAAACAGATTGACCCTTGAAATTGTTTACCCCACTTTTTTTTCTACAAATCCTACAATTAACTTTCATTATTCAGAAGTAAGTAGGGAACCACCAAACTTAGTTGTACAAAAAATATAAAGGCACTGACTTTCAATCTAAAAGAATGAATCAATGCTTTGAATTACTACTTTAATCTATACGAATATGAAATGCTACTACCTTTCTCACAAAAGAATACTTTATACGTATTACATATTTTAAAGGAATCAATCATAACACATTGAATTCTCTAATTTTATTTATCTAACAAAATCTATTCTACCATGAAACACTTCATTTTATCAATCCTTATTTTACTTACTTCTTTATTTGTAACAGTTGCACTGTATGCGGATAATGTTGAAACCGCATTTGATTTAGAAATCCTTGATTTATATAAAAATGATAGACTAAAAAATTAATAGTCCTGATTTATCACTATTTCTATACTAAACTCTATTTCAAATGACTAAAATTAACAATGACATCGAACAAAAAGCGATGGATTATATCCGTTATGTAATCAACGAAGATCGCGTCCTAATTTTATCTTCCTCAGACATTGCTAAATCATTAAATATTTCTATAGAGCAGTTGGATGAAGTTTGTAGGAAGTACGGAGTTCTTCGTAAAGAAGAAATACGTCATAGTTTTAAAAGGCTAGACAAAAGACCTCCAAAACTTGCTTAGGATTTGTTTACAGGATTTAAGTAAACGAAAGTTAAATGTAAAAATAGACTAATTGGTAATAGCTCATCTTTGAAATATCAGAAGAAAATAGATTTCAAATACCAATAGCCATAAACTAAAATAAATAATTGGGGGCACTTTAGGGTGTCTCCTCTTAAAGCAATTCAAGAAATGATAAGCGAGAAATAAAAAGGATGATTAGCATACTTACTTAAATACGAAAGACATTCTGTTCGTTTTTACCGGTGAGCACTAATGATGATAATTATTGTTTGAAAGCAAAATAACACAATTCAGACGAAAGGTAGAAGTTTATAATTTCTACCTTTTTTGATATGCATCCGATTGAGATCAGTATTAATATAGACCAAAGGGTGGAACTATTTGAAAGAAGGTTAATAAGTAAATGATGGAAAGTGTAATTAAATTTATTAATACCCAATCCTTTTTATAATGAATAAAGATTTTCTTGCATAGAAAATAGGATAAAGTAAGTAATACTATCATGAAAACTGATTCATAGTATATCATAAAGTTACTAGCCTTTGTACCTGATCCATGAAAAATAAAAACAAGTACTACAGAAATTATTTTTTGCAAAAAATAAAAAAGAACACCTGAAATAACAGATAAAAAAAGTTTGAGATTGTATGTCAAGTTTAGCATGCTTATAGTTTTTTTCCTTGATTTAGAAACGCTTCAATCTCCTTTCTTTTTCGTTTGAGGCGATCTTCTTTTTCTTTCATTTTATCACTCTTGCCAGTAATCTCAGGGCCCTTCGTTGTCTCCTCATAATCAATATGATCTTGTTCTTCCCATTTTACCCAACCATTATGGGATTTATAACCTTTGACACCTCTAGCAACACGTCTAAGATTATACTTATTTAAAGAAGGGTATTTTGCCAACATTTCATTGATGGTTATATTTCTTTCAATACCATGTTCATCATGTTTTAATGTATATTGCTTATTCCCCATTTCTTTCATTGTTAACTAAGAACATTAAGCAAGTTAAAAGATTAATTGAAGATTCAAAGTTCTATTTTTGGGAAAAAAAAAGAAGTAACCACAATCTGTAGTTACTTCATATAAAATACTTAATTTAATGTAGACATGTTATTATCCTCTTAGCGTCTACACCCTTTTTTATTCACTTTTACAATTTATTTAAAGTACTCTGTTTTTATTTTTTAATGAATCTCTTCACTGAAACGCCCTTATCATCAGCTATATACATTAAATAAACACCTGTTTTCAATTCTGAAATATTCATTGTTAATTTTGTTTCTTGCTGTATATTTTTTGATAGAATTAAACTTCCTTGAATATTATATAAATCCACTTTTTGAACTGTTGTAGACAATCCTTTAATAGAAATTATATTCGTTGCAGGATTAGGATATAATGTCAATTCTTCTTCTAATCCAATTGAAGCAACTCTTCTTCTTGTATTACTTGACTCAAGTAAAGTTATTTCTAACCAATTGATATTAAAACCTCCATTGATAGCTGCAATAGCCAAGTTTTGATTTCCTCCTTCTAGATTAACATCATGAGAAACAGTGATCCAATTTTGCCAACCTCCTGTTGAAGGAATATCTATTTCACCATAATTTATACTTCCTCCTGCTTTTTCAAACTTTAATCTACCACCACCTGAAGCACTTGCTACGCGATAAGAAATTCGGTAAGTACCTGATTGAGGAATATCAATATTATCGTAGGCCAACCAATCATTTGCATCAATATATCCAACATTTAATCCCCCTTCTGATGAATTCTCCGTCTGAATTCCACTCATCCCCGAATAATCTTCTGCTTCAATTCTTAATACAAATTCAGGTTGATTACTTTCAACTGAAATTGTTACACTTGAAGGGCTACTGTAATCCAATCCATCAAATGTTGTCAATTCAAAAGAATATTCAGATCCATCTGTCAAACCTGTAATCGTAGGATTTTCAGAAGTCTCATTAGAAAGTGTAACAGAAGGTCCATTTGTTTGTATCCAATTAAACGATAAGTTGGAAGGCCCGTCAGTATCTGTTCCTGACCCGTTTAAAGAAGTTGATGTCGTTCCTGCAACTAATATTTGATTCTCTCCAGCAAAAGATGTTGGAAGGCTATTTGTAACTTCGTTGTTAGTACTGACTAAACTCACATCATCGATAAATACATTTCCATAATCATTTCCTAAATTAAATGCTACACGACCATTGTTCTCTGTTGCTTCGGTCATTGTAAATTCATATTCAAAAGATTGCATCGTCGTTGATAAAGCAACTGTTTCTGATAAATAACCAGTATAAGGTGCCCCATTTTTCTCTACACCAACTACTATGTTTCTGAAATTATCAGATCTAGCACGAAATTTCAAAGTATAGGTTTGACCATTTTCTATCGTAAGATTTCCTTGGTAAAACTGTACATGCCACGATTCCCATCCAGCATAGCTTTGAACACTTTCTAATTGTCCATTTACAATATTATTATTAGCTGTTGCAGACTCATAAACAAAGCTTGTCCAACCTTCCGCACCAAGACTAAAATCTCCATTGGTTAATAATTCAACTTCAGGAATCACTTCAATATTCACTTGATCCGTCACCGTTGATGTTCCATCATGCACTGCAACTTCAAAGATATAACTACCAATTTCTAAACCAGTGATGGCTATATTTTGACTATTAACATCATTAATAATTGCTGCTGAAGGGCCTTGTATTTGTGACCACGAATAACTTAAAGCATCACCTTCATTATCAGTTCCTGTACCGTTTAACAGTACTGCGACTCCTAAACCAACCACTTGATCGACACCTGCAGAAGCAGTTGGAGGAGTATTCGCAACCACATTAATATTTACTATATCCGAAGTAGAATTTTCCTGATCACTTGCCGTCAATTCAAATACATAAGTTCCTAACTCGGTTAAATTTTGTACTAAAGTTTCAGCGTTATTTGGTGATGTAATGACGGAAGTTGATGGGCCACTGATTTGATTCCAAGTCGAGACTATATTATCATTTTCAGGATCAGATACTTGTCCTTGTAAAGTAACTTCACTGTTTGGTTGAACCAAAATAATATCTTGTCCTGCATTTACAATTGGTGCTTGATTAGGTAATACCGTAATTTGTATTTCTTCAGTAATTCCTTCGGCTGTATAACTTATTGTTGAAATACCTTCATTTACGGCAGTAAAAATTCCATTTGGTGCATTAGAAGACCATTCCCCATTTAAGGCAACATTTTCTCCACAAACACTAACACCAGAAGCGGTTAAATTTACTTGACTACCCATTGGTACTGTAGTTTCTGAAACATTCAATTGAATAGAAGCTAAAGAATTATCTAAACAAATAGGTGTTCTAACATGATCTGTCCACCCTTTGATCACATTCTTCTGGAAACGTCCTGAAGCTGATAAATCACTGTCTGACCATCCTGAAGTTGCGGTAACATTTGAGTTTAAAATAGACCAATTTTCATCTCCATCCACTTGTTTATTATTTACGGCCCACATCACATGAATTCTACCACCATCTTGGTTTCTCCAATAGTCTACCCATGCACCCGTTTCTCCACCACCATTGTCATTTACACTAATACCCCATTCTGTTCCTACGGTTGGTGCATTGTATCTTCTCCTCAATGCTCCATGAGCAGGCTCTGTTGCATAACCATGTAAAGCATAAGCTACATTATTATCATTGATTGGATTATTGCCCGCATCGTCAACTCTTTGTGAGTAAAAAGGCGTTCCAACGACGATCAAATTATCAGGATCATACTTTCTAATTTCAGCAATAACAACTTCAGCATGTGCCTTAACAGTAGACCATGAATCATTGATAGGTTCATTCCATAATTCATAAATGATGTTATCGTAACCATTATATTGTCTAGCAATATCACCAAAAAACTGTACTGCTTCCGCTGTGTAATTATTAGAATAATGCTCATGGAAATCGACCATCACATAGATATCATTTTCAATTGCAGCATTAATCACTTCAGTCATTAATCCCATTTGATAATCTGGCGCTTGTACATAATCACTTTGATTCCACGGTTGACCTGCTCCATCCAAAGGATTTACGGACATGGCTGCTCTGATCACTTGGGTCTCCCAATCTTCTGCCAACCAATTTACTGTTTCTTTACTGTACCAAGACGGTGCAGCACTACTCCAAAATAAACTGTTACCTGCAAGACTTACATTTTGCCCATCATCACCTACAATTTGATTTCCACTTACTTGAAGACGACCAATATCATTAACCACAAAATTATATTTTTTAGAAGGACGTTCAATATTAATAGTTACACTTGTTGTAATACCATTTTGAGATACAGATACTATGGCTGTGCCCACGGCTGACCCTGCCACAAAGAAACCATTCGGAGCATTTGAGGACCAAGTAGGATTTACAGACATGGTATTACCACAGCCATCTGTACCATTTGCGAACAATTGTAATGATTGTTCTGGAAGTATAGTTAAAGTTTCAGCTGTAACAGACAGATCTGTCAAGACTGGATTTGGACAATCATTTTCAATAATCTCAATCCAATTGACATTTACGCCACCTGTAGAAGTTGTTAAATTTAATTCATTGCTAACTGGAAAATCCAAGACAATTTCTTGTGTTGACCATTCTGTCCACCCCCCCGTTGGAGGTATCTGAACAGTTGCTAACGTTCCATTGTTTGTTGTAAAGATTAAATTACCTCCAGGAAAAGAAGCTACTCTTACTCTTATTTTAGCTGCAAATGCAGATGAAACAGAGGTATTAAAATGAAGGATGTCACCTTCATCAAAGTAGCCCACAGTAGTCGTTCCATCACTATCTGAAGAAGGTTCTACTTGAACCTCACCGGTTACAGATGTATAATCTTCTACCTGAATTAATCCTGGAGTAGATGTATTTAAAGAAAGAAGTGTAGTTGTATTATCATATAGAGATTTGTTGTTTTTAAAATTTGTTGTTGCAAATGATTCTTGTAATAGTGTAGTTGTGACTAATGAAAAAATAAAAAGCCAGTTGAAGTATTTTAAAAGTTTCATTTCATTTTTCGTTACGTTAATTAAATTATAATAGCTAGTTGATCAACATGTTTCAAAGGTAGAATGACGTTTTATGCAATGTTACATTATTTGTTCAGACTATTAAATCATTTATTCAAAAAGTGTTTATAGTACATTTAAACTGAATTTTTTTATTTAAAGGATAGCTTTATACTATTAAAGAAAATAAAAAAAACCGTCCCAATGAATTGAGACGGTTTTTCATATATATATATAAAATCTTATTTCTATGACTCTTTGTTTTTACCACCACCTAAGTGAATTGCAGTACCTAGAGATAAAGTTGAGATTTTGTTTTCCTTACTTGAGTTAAGTGCTTCCCATTCCATACGGATTTCGAAAGTTTTACCTAGTAAAACACCTGCACCTACACCCCACATAAATGAAGTATCTTTGTACTCATAGATATTTGCATCATACTTATCTTCGTATGAACCAAAGAAAGCACCAGCTTTAGCGAAACCAAAGAATGGTCCGATATGAATTGTACCTTTTGCTGCTACATCCCAACCAGAAATGTTAGTACCATATGAATTAGTGTCATGACCGTTCGTCATAGAACCTACGCTTCTATAACCACCTTCTACACCTAAGAATCTGTTTCCAAGACCACCATATACTTTCCAGCTACCCATGTTGTCGTCAACTTTTTTAAAGTTATCGCCTTCGATGCTTTTTAAGTTATGATTTAAGAATGAGTTACCACCAGATGCACCTACATAGAATTGAGCTTGAGCATTAACTGAAAGAAATAATAATGAGCCTAGTAATAAAAATAAATATTTTTTCATGATATGTGATTAATTTGAATAACTAGACTCTTTAACGGCTATTGTAATACAGTATTTATATAAAATCCAATTCAAAAAGCACAAATAATGGTTATCGTTTAAGCATTTTCTATAATAAAAAAGGCACTTTGTGAAATCTATCTGATTTTCAAACTAGTATAAGAACAATTATATCCTTATTTTAAATAACAATTCTTTCAGTTATACGATCTCTTCTTTCAAATGGGAAATTTTAAAGATAAAATTAAATATATAGGTGCCGGTTTGTTGGTAACCGTTGGGTTTATTGATCCAGGCAATTGGGCAACTAACGTAGAAGCTGGTAGTACTTATGGTTATGGGTTACTTTGGGTAATTACTTTATCCACCATTATGCTTATTGTTTTCCAACACAATGCCGCTCATCTAGGAATTGCTAGTGGACATTGTCTTTCCGAATCCATTGGTATATACACCCGAAAACCTTGGAAACAGATCTGGATAATTTCCGCACTATTTGCAACAATATGCACTTCACTCGCAGAACTTCTAGGTGGAGCAATAGCACTAAATATGCTTTTTGGTCTCCCAATAAAAGCTGGAGCAGTCATTTGTGGCCTTCTCGTCATTACAGCGTTATTTGGTCGATCCTACAATAAGATTGAAACTTGGATTGTAGGAATGGTATCAATTATTGGTTTTGCTTTTATTGTAGAATTAAACTTGGTCGACGTTGATTGGACTGCAACTGCAATTTCTTCATTCGTACCTACTATTCCTAAAGATTCAGGTATTTTGATTCTTGGTTTACTTGGAGCTGTAGTGATGCCACATAACTTATTTTTACATTCTGATATAATCCAGCAAAAAGAATATTTCAATAAGTCTGAAGAAGTGATTCAAGGAAAATTAAAATCTGAATTTAAAGACACAATGGTTACTATGATTATTGGTTGGATTATCAACTCTGCCATGATCATTGTAGCTGCCGCTGCATTTTATCAGCATACTGAAATTACAGATTTAATCCAGGCTGAAAAAATGTTAGAACCTGTTGTTGGTAAAGCAAGTTCAGTAATTTTCGCTATTGCATTGTTATTTGCAGGTGTAGCCTCATCTGTGACCGCAGGTATGGCAGGAGGAACTGTTTTCGCCGGATTGTATAAAAAACAATATGACAGTAGTGACAAAACCTCTAAGATTGGTGTTTTAATTACTATCCTAGGAGGTATGATCTTGATCTTCTTTATTGGTGATCCATTCCAAGCGTTGATTTACTCACAAATGATGTTGAGTTTACAATTACCAATTACAGTGATATTACTAATTTACCTTACTTCATCCAAAAGAGTCATGGGTAAATTCACAAATAAGGGAATTGAGAAATACCTTTTATATTTATTTGCCAGTATCGTCATTGTCTTGAATGTATTATTATTATTCTTATAGAAATGGAAGAAGCGGTAGATTATAAAAAGGAATCTCTTAAGGCTGGCATTTTCAGTATTGTCGGCAACATTTTCTTAGCGGGTATAAAAGGTACTGCCGGAGTAATTGGTAATTCTTATGCATTAATTGCAGATGCTATAGAATCAACTACAGATATAGTTTCCTCTATTATTGTGATGTTTGGTATACAGTATGCCTTAAAAAAGCCCAATGAACATCATCCCTATGGTTTTGGAAAAATAGAACCTATTCTTACTATTTTGGTAGGAAGTCTTTTATTTATCTCTGGTTGTTTAATTGCTCATGATAGTATAGAAAATATATATATGCCTCATAAAATGCCTGCTTCTTGGACACTTTATGTAGTAGGTCCTATCATTTTATGGAAAGAAATTTCTTTTCAATGGGTAATGCGAAAGGCAAAAAAAACAAATAGTTCATCCTTAAAAGCAGATGCATGGCATCATAGAGCCGATGCTATAACATCATTAAGTGCTTTTGTGGGGATTTCACTTTCCCTATACCTTGGTCCTGATTATGTTAATGCTGATGATTATGCGGCCTTGTTTGCTGCCTGTTTTATTTTCTATAATAGTTATAAACTTATTCGACCTGCTTTGGATGAAATTTTAGATAAGCAAGTTTATAACACTATCACAGACAAAGTAGAAGAAATTGCTAATCATCTTCCAGAGATTGATAGTATTGAAAAATGTTTTGTTCGTAAATCAGGCATGTTCTATTTCATAGATCTACATGCAAGAGTACCCCAAGAAATTTCAGTCAAAGAAGGTCACGATAGAGTACATCTTCTCAAAGAAAAAATCGAGGATCAAATTCCAAATGTTATGGAAGTAATGATTCACCTTGAACCAACTGCTTAAAGTTATATTTTGTAAGCATCTAGCATCATCTTGTTAGGTGCTTTTTTTAATGAAAAAGAAAGAGTTAAAAATGAAGAACTAAGTTACTAGAAGTTCAAGTATAATGGCATTGCTATTCTTTACGTTCAAAAACATGTAACGTATTATTGATATCATAAGCAAAAAACTTATTCCCTCCATGTTTTACACTTAAAATCCCTGGTACACAATCTTTTACTTCTGCGACTTCTTCACTCCAAATAATCTCTTTTTGGATTCTATCAAATAAACCGAATCTGTTTACATTGCCACCTTCCCAAAATGAAATATAGTGTTCATCCCAACTTCCAAAGCGATCACATCTTACTTTATGTGTAGTAAATGAAGAGGAGATATCATACACCTTTGTAAATCCAGTTTTCAGATCAATCTCAAAGTAGTGGTAGGCATTTAAGGAAAAAATACAGCCATTCTTTTTGTCCAACTTAGAATTATATGACAATACTCCAACATAACATTCATGAGCTTCATTGAACTTCTCTTCACCAGTGTGAATATCTAAACCAATTACTATTTCATTATCTGCTATGAAATAGATTACTTCTTCATATACTCCTAAAAATACCAATAAATTGAGTGGAATGCGACCATATTCATTTATAGCATAGAAATCATAGGATTCCATGGAAAATTCCCATAGAATAAGACCTTGGTAGATCTCTCTACAAATTACTTTTCCATCATCTTCTTGAAATATTTTATCTAAAAAGATATCTCTTCCAATTAAATCTTCAACTTCAAAATAAATCTTATTTTCATTTAAGGAATAAATACCATTTGTACTATCAAACAAACCTCCTTTATTAAAAATAAGATGCTCTTCAAAAAAGAAATTACTCGTAAAATTCAATTCTGTTCTTAGTGAATTTATTTCATAATTATTGGATATAAGAAAGGCTTTCCCGGTATCTAGTAACATTAAAAAAGTATTAGTGTTTAGATTAAAACTTATATTTAGAAGTCTTGAGTCTAATGAATAATTATGATTTTTATTTTTCTCTACAATATACAATTCTAAACTTCCTTTTTTTTGATAAAATAAAGTTTGATGAATGAATTCATAGTTGTTTGCTATGTCAGTTAGTTTTTCTTTTCTTAAATAAATCATTTAACAATTATAAAATCTAAAATTTCTGTTATGTAAAAAAAATCTTGCTTAGACACTTCTATTAAGGTCTTTTTACTATCTAAGCTAATTTTCTTTTTATTTAATGTTATTGTTTTCATAAAAAATAAATCTGGATTCAAATCCCATAAATCAGCAGCATTATTTTTAATCACATTTGCAATTCCTTTTCTAGCCTCTTCTAAAGAGATTTTAGAACTACTAAATACGTAATTTAGTTCATTTAAATCAGAAATTTGGGATAGATAGTTTTTAAATTGGCTTAATGTTATACTGGAAGCATCATTTTTAGACTTATATTCAATAAACTTTATTTTATTGGAACGTGATTGAATTAATTTCACATCATATTTACAATTTATACAAGGTAATCCAACACCTGTAAATTTATCATCAAGCTTTTCCACGATATCAATATCTATTTCTTTTAATTGCTTCATTGTATGCCATATCCCTTCTTGAGATTGATAGCCTCCTTTTGCTTCATTAAAAATCGAAATACCATTTTTATCCTTAAATTTTTTGGTAAGAAAAGCTACTTCATTAAAGAAATCTTTTGGGTTGTTGGGTAAATATTTTGAACCTTTAAGTGTACATGATTTACATGAACCTGAATAAATCTTGATCATCTCAACATATCTTTTTTTAGCCATAGTTAAATCATTCGGGGTGATAATATGCATGTAATCAATATCATTAGTATCTTTTTTTACAATTTCTAATATATCTATTGATAATTGCTTTTCTGCTTTATCCCCTAAATACATCTTCAATAAATCCCAACTATCTACTAATTCGATGTCGTTTACAAAAGCTTCTAATAATTCATCTGAAGCATTACAATCAATTAAAAACTTCCTTTTTTGGCTCCCTAGTGAATTAATTTTTTCAACAAGTTGATCAATTTTATTTGTAGGATAGTTTTTCAAAAGTGCCAATACCGCTGTTTTACCTTCAGTCGCATCGACAAGTAAATCCTCAAAGTGCTGCTGTAACTTTAAGTCATTATTATACTTATTTTTGATTGATGAAAATACATCGTCACTTATGTTATAGTAGTTTTTGTAATCATCTAAAGTCACTTTCATTCTCCCTCTTTTTACTCTTTTGACAAAACGTCTTGCACTTTCTTCTCCAGTTATTTTCAGAAGTTGTTTTTGGATTTCATCTTTCTGAGAATTTAATGCATGAAGCCTTGCCCAAGGGTTATATAAGCCTATAGCATTTCCTTGATCAATAATTAGTTGTGGAGTAAGAGGATTCAGTGTATTGAGATTAAAATTACCTTTCAAGTAGTCCAAGAAAAATCTCACATAAATTTCTGAGTTAATTTTAAATAATTGGCCTTTATAATATATTTTAGGATGGTTATTTTTTAAAACTGCTAAGATCTCACTTTTTCCTAATGGAATTTTCAAACCTTGTGCTACTCCACCAATCCCAACTATTGTAATTCCGGTTCCATAAGCAAACATATTTAATTCATCACCCCTTGCAGAGGCATAGATGAAACCTAAAATATCAGAACCTGTATCTAAAATGGGAACAAAAGAAATAATATCTAATGAACCATATATATATTTATCAAAGACCTTATATCCATCAATTTTATAGTAGTGTTCTAACCCTAAATTTCTTATCTCCCCACCATCATCTTCACCAACCAAATCTGATTTTAAAAAATCTATAATCAACAAATACTCTTCAACAAACTTTGATTGATTTGAAAAGTGGAAATTTGAAGCTATATATGCCTTATGTCCTCTAGGAATATAGCCTTCTCTCAATTGACTTGGATATCTCTCCCAACCCATTGGCAAATGATCTAATCCATTTGTCGTTAAGTCAAAAAGACCTCTATCTGAGGAGGCTATCAATTCATTCTTCTTTGCTTCATAGGTTCTTTTTAAATCCTCTAAAAAAGCATAGTAATCTTCTTGATTTCCAAACCGATCAGGATCTATATTTTCACTCTCGTCATTTATTTGTTTGAGAATATTGTTGGCAATATCTATTTTTTGAGAAGTTACTTTATCGTAGTAAATTTCTAAGTCATATATAAATGGATACTTCCTCGAACTCTCGTGTGTAAATTGTAAAAAAATAGGTTCAGTGGTAAATTTTAGATAATACCTATATTCTATACTTGGCTTTAATACATTGCAATAAACATCTACAAATTTCACATTGAACTTATTATTTGAAAGAAGTTTATCTCCTAATCCAAGTTTTATGTTTTCTGCATCAAATCCCAATACAAATGACATAGGAATAATACAGTTATAATTTTTTAAAGAACCTTTCTCATTTTTTGAAAAATATAATTCAAGAAATAATGTCGTCGTTTGGTCTATATCTTTAAATTCATCTTTAATTTTTTCATATAATGTAACAGAAAAAGAATCTCTATTTTTTCTTGCAATAAAAAAGTCTACCGTAATATTTAGGGCAAAGATTTTTTTACCCACAACTTTATTGTAAACTTTTAATTTTTCATCAATTACATCTTCTATTTTCTCTTTATCATCATCTGTATAGATGTATCCGCTTGATTCCTTAGGCAATTCTAAATAGGTATACTTATCAGAACTCATCATCTGTTGTAATTGCTCGATGATCTTTTGAATACCCACATTTTGATACTCTTCTGTTGCTACTTCTATAATATCTTCTCTTTCGACGTCTGCTATTATTTGATCACAAGAAAATTGATAATAAGAGGATTCGGCATTTATTAATTCAACATAATTTTTGAAATTGTCTAAAATCACTGCATAATAATCTGATAAATTATAGACCAGATTTGTATTATACATTAATTTCATTTCTTTCAAATGATGGTCTAATTGAAAGTCTACAATAGATTTGCTTTCTGATAATAAGTTATTTAATGGTGTATTGGCATAAATATAATTATAGGGAACTGCAGACACTTTATGATTTTCATTTATCTGAAGCATACTTGACAGCGTAAGTATTGACAATGGATATTTAGTATTTTCAGTTTTAACTTTATAAAGTTTTTTTGAAATATCTAATGCTAAAGAGTCTTCCTCAATTTGGATAGAATTTATATCAATATCATTTCTAAGCAATTGTGGAAATGGTGGAATTAAAACAACATATGGAAACACTTTTTGGTCCATTATTCTAATATTCCTTAAAAGGGTATTATAGTTCTCTAGTGAAGTTTTTGAAAGAATACTTTCGTCAAGAATTGAGTTTTTAAATATATAATTTGAATCGTTATTAATAATTGAATAACCATCAATAATAAAGTTCAACTTATCTATTTCTCCCTTCAACAAATACTCTTCATTTTTTTCTATTTGAGCATCAATCAACTTTTTTAATCTTTGGGGGTATTCATTACCAGAAGATTCAGCTATAACATTAAATGTATTTAAACAAATAAGTAAAATGAGTACAATAGTTATTAGTTTCATGATGTTACTTAGAAATTTTTTTTAATTGTTCTTGTAAATAAATCGGATGATAGCAACCTTATATCTTCCATAGGAAATCCATTATTTATCATCTTTATTAATAATTCATCATGCTCTCCAAAGCATTCTATTTTTAGATTACCATAAAAAAGATTTAATTCAACGATAAGATATTCTAATACCTTTTCTTTATTTTGATTTTCCTCTACATTTTCTAGTAGTGAAACAATATCCTCCGTAAGGTTTAATTCAATTTTTCTCTTCAAATCATGAAAAAGTACTTCTTCTTGTGACGCTTTTGCCATAGTAAACCTCGCTGATTCAATACTTTCATTCTGAAATGAGGTAAAATAGCTTTCAAATTTTGAACTCAATTCAGCAAAAAATGGATTTTCAGGAATAAGGAAATTATAGTTTATATTACTCTTTTGAATAAGTTCGCTCTGAACATCTTCATATAAAATATTTACATCAATTGGTAAAGCGTAAGTCTTTATATTTTCGTGTAATTCAGTATTCTTTTCATCTAAATCTTGATAAGAATTATTGGTCAAATTAGATCGAATGGCAAAGTTCTCATTAGAATTAATGACGATACTATCAAGAGACTGTTTCAACAATTCTTCTAAAGCAATTCTTGCTTGATCTGAGATAAGTGCTATTTCTGAACTATCAAAGCAATCTTTTGATGAAGCAATTAAAATATCAACGAATTCTTTATTGAGTGAATCAATACAATAATTAAATTCAATTGGGTAGTAATTAAGAAAAGAAGTACAGTTTCTGACTTCAATTTCAAGCGGTGTAAACGTATCATAAATAAATAGGCCATGATTATGAGCTGAATCAAATTCTATCTCAAACGTTTCTAAAACTGAGTTTGTTTGGTCATAGTTATGTATTGATTGAGTAATAAAATTCTCTTTAGAAATCCCTAAATCAGATTTAGTAAATACAAATAACAGTTTGACACCTTCAGATATATAAGGAATGATTAGATTATTTTCGATATCCTGAGCAATCACATTTTGAGTCATTGAATCTGCCGAACATTTTTGGGCGTATACCATTAAATTAATTGAGGAATTTGCAAAATGTTCCGATAATATTCTTTCCATATATGCTATTAAATTCTCTTCCTCATTCATGCCCTCTTCATCATCGTATTCCATACCCATTACTGGAGGAGGATCTTGAATCAAGTCCCATTGCCACTTCCATAGTTTTGTTTCAGATGCATAATCCATTAGGTTTTTGGTCTGCCCTTCTTTTAGTTCATGTGCTTCAGGGTAACGTTCAAATGGATGTTGAAGTGCAAAAGCACCATGTCCTAACTCATGTGCAGCCGTTCTTAGAGTGGGTAAATCTCCATTGTTAAAGATAAATCCATAATGTTCTGACAGAGGCATGAATCCTTTGACATTTGACAGCGAAGATGCATTTCCATAAAAAAGGACAAACTCTTTATCATTCGGCTTTTCGTAATTTTTATTGAAATACTTTATTATTTTCTTCTGTTCTTTAGTATAACCTGATAAAACATTTGAGCTGCTTACTTCAATTAAACTATCTGCTTCTGAAATATCCCATATAGAATTTGGTAATTTTAAATCAATCCTATATTGATTAACATTCCAATGAATTAATGCTTTTCCATAAATTGTATTAAGGTAATTTTCTAAAATAGTAGGGTCTGGTAAAGGCTGATTGTTTATTGCAACTAACGTAATGTTATATTCTTTCAATTCATAGGGTTGAATATTAATTTTACCCAGAATCTGAGGTATACCATTTATATATTTATAGGCTTGCCATTCGGTATATTTTTCTAAATCATTGATTGCAAGTTTGATCGTATTCTCTAAAGGTTCTGAGGTCATATTTCCATCACTACTTTGGAAAAAAACATCCTCAGAGTCTCCTGAAAAGGCAACCTCAACTTCTTCTTGGCCGTTTGCAGCTACCCAAGGAATAGTATACGTTTCTGCACTATCAAATTCAACTAATACATACGCATTTTGATCAGCTTCTCTACCACCACCATCAAATCCATATATCGTATTTTCATTTGGCTGAAAAAATATTCTTTGCTGTTCTGCCCAATCACTACCCTCTTGAATTACACCTTCTCCAACACCTTCTGTTATTTCTTCAAACAAAGAATTAAAAATCCATACTGATATTTTTGTGGCTTCAATTGCCTCAGGAATACTTTCCACAGTATAGATTTCTGATAACAATTCTAGATGAGCATCCATTTCATTCATTATCAATTTAATGTCTTCAGCAGGACCAAGAGGATCTATTTCATTTTTATTGAAATCTATATTAATTAATCCAACGATATGATTAATGACATTTTCCATATCTTGAAGAAAAACGTCTCTTGTCCTTTTATCCTTAGAAGCTAAAGTGACTAATCGAGCAACTTCAGGGTCAATAGTTGACACTCCTTCTAATTTTTCTAAAAAAGCAAGTAGACTATCTCCTGCAATAATTGTATCGTCTGCAAATTTCCGTTTACTAGATTCAGGAGCTTGGATTGTTCTGTTTACACCATTAGAGAACTGTACAAAATATTTTACTCCCAACATTAATTCCTTTTTTATGTAGTCAAGGATATCTTTTATTGCATCTTTTTTCCTATCCTTAGCCTCTTTAATTTCTTTCTTTTTATCACTTTTCTGATTTTCTAAATCATTGACAATACTCTTTTGTCGTTCGATTACTTCTTCATCACCTTCATCTTCGGCTTCTCTAAGTTTTCTTTTTGCTTCATTTAATGCTTCTTTTACATCACCTAACTCCTCTTTATTAACGATTATATTTTCTTTACTTTCTGCATATTCTTGTATTAAATCTTCTGGTAATTGAGCATAAACATTCTCAATAAGCTTTACTCCGTCAATTAACAATTCAAGTCCTTCAGCAATAAGGTTCGCTATTTCCTCCGGTACAATATCTGTATCTGCACCTTCCACTTGTACCTCACCATTTGTCAATACAAAATCTGTATTGATATCAATATCTTCCCACTTGACAGAAAAAAACACATTATTAAATGCTTGAATTCGAATGACACCATTGCCCATATGCATATCATTAATCAAGTCGTCTTCTACTACAATAATATCAAAATCACCTGCTCTAAATTCTTCTTCTGGAACAAGAGGAAACATATATTTTTCTTCATTACTAAATGTAATTTCTGTAACTCCTGCTTCACATGAATACGTCGTTTGAGGTTTAGTTTCTGTTGTACCTGATATTATCGGAGACCATTCACTAAATCGATTTCCAAAACAGACTCCTCTTATTTTGAATTCATAATTTGTATTCTCATTTAAAAATTTAACAACACCTACTTCTGTTAAAAAATCCATCGTTTTCCATGGTAAAGGATCTTCTTCATCTGATGCTATTCTACGGTATTTCACTTCATAGTTTTCATGTGCTAGTTCCCCAATCCAAGTCAATTCAACTCTATTATATGTTGTATTAGCAATAGAAAATTGTTCACAAATTGTACAAGCATCTCCAAACTGAAATAATCGAGGACTACTCCAACCCTCATTCTTTATGAGACCTAATTCATCTTCATCATAGGCTTGTACTCTCCATGCATACTTTTGCCCAGGTAAAAGTGGAGTATCAATTGGCCCTAATTGATAAGATGGACTAAACAAACCTTCTTCATCAATAATTGGCAAAGTAGAATCAAAGGCATCACCGGCAGTCTGGTTTACTCTTAAAATTTCTACTACTTGAAATCTATAAGTTACATTAATTGGTTTATTAGGAGACGCTAAATGCCTAGGATTCCACGAAAAATTGACAAACTGAGGGTTTAATGCTTCTACTTTACTTTCATCAATGGGTAAAAGTAAAAGGGGTGGGTCACTTTGAACTATATAACATGAAAACTGAGCAATATTTGAAATTCTTCGTCCTGTATAATATTCTAAAACTTCTATTGAAAATATATAGTACCCATCTGGTAATGTTCCTCCAGAATTCTGAATTGAAGTTCCATTTCCCTTGCTCACTTGTAAGTTATTCCATTGAAAATAATCTCCAATTTCACTTGAAGAATAGATTGTATTTTCACCTGCTAATAAATGGATTGGTGAAACTTGAAAATTATTGTTTGTTTCTAATTGCAATCTACGATGTGTATTCTCAATACGTACGCTGAACTTTATGGGAATTTCAGGTATTGTTAAGTCTTTTGATAATACTTGAACTTGTAATTTATCATTAAAAGAGTTTGCATACTCTGACAATTTTACCGGGTAAGGCGCTTGTATCGATAAAGAAACTTGAACAGGGTAATTCTGCCCATAACTTAATTGTACTAAAAAGATAAATATAGAAATCCTAGAAATCGTTTGCAGTATTGAAGACATTATTTTGAACCGTTATTTTGAGATTGTTAGCTTGATATTATTAATAAACACTTCTGATTTTAGAGTAGATGAAATTACTTCAGCAGAACTTAGGTCTTGAAGCAATTCGAAATGAATTGAAGGTTTATTCTTAATCTGTATAGTTTGGCCGTTTTTAAACTTTAAATTCCAATAAAAATCTTCACGAAGAGCAATAAATAAATGAGGGGCATAAAGCATTGGAATCTTGTTTCTATAACCTAAAAATGGTTTTTCATTTTCACAGTAATACCAATTGAGAGAAACTGTACATTTTCTTTCCCAATAAGAAGTTGTATCGAAAGCAATATTATTTTCATAGGGTATCAATTTATAATTGATCGTACTTTGTGAAGAATGAGTTTTATCTAGATTACATTCTCCATTCTCATATTCACCTATGTAAAGGTTTTGTAAATAAATAAAGCTATGTTCACCTTCTTCTTTCCAAAAGCTGTACTCATCAATAGTAACATCTCGATGATTTCCTAGGCAATCTGAATCGTCAATCTGAAAACAATCTTCGGTATGTACTCTCACATAAAAGTTTCCTTTTTGGAGTTTTGATTGACCAAAAATAATTGATGAAGGACTAAGAAGTATGCTAATTAGAATCGTTAATTTTTTCATTGATTTAAAATTTATAAGTTATTTGTTTACTAAATTCAGAGGTGGTTCCATCTTCATAGTTTACTCTGATTCGATACATATAGAGTTCCCCATCTTTGACATTTTTATCCTCACTTTGTGTAAGATTTTTGGTTTCTCTTTTAAAATGTCTTAGTGGCCCATCATTATGAGTGCGATAGATGTCAATAGATTTACATTGGAATGGAGGAAGAGTCCAATTAATCAATAAACTATTTTCTAATCTTTTGATGGATACATTATCCACTCCAGCTCTAATTTTTGAATCCAATTTATGAAGCCCAATTGGTTTTGTCGGAACTGATTCTAAATCACTCTCATCTACAGCGACCATTAAATAATAATAGTGGTCATAATTCACTACTGTGGAATCAATAAAAACCTGTTCATTTTCTACTTTTTCAGCTTCAAAAATTAATTCCCAACTATTTTCTATGTTCTGTTCTTTTCTATAAATAAGATGAAAAGCTACATCTTTACTTGCACTGGGTAACCAATGGAATTGAGGGCCTTTTGAAGTATTCTTTGTTTGTGTTATTACAGGAGGAGAAGGTGGAATGATGTCTGGTCTATTTACAATCAATGGATCAGAAAGTTGTGACGGATTTCCCCTTTTATCAATTGCCATAATCTTATAGTATATTTTTTTATTTAATACTTTAAGGCTCACTTTGTCTTCAAAATGATTATCAAAAATTTCTTTCTTCGTCAGTTGATGAAATTGGTCATTTGGCTTATTTGATCTATAAACTCGATATCCAAAAAAGTCAGATTCATTATTTTTTTTCCATGAAATTTGAACATTACCCAATGAATCAATCCTTCCTGCTAATTCTATTGGAATAGAAGGGGGAATACTATCTTCTAATTGTACAAATGAAACTAAAGACCAATTGATCTTTCCTTTTTTATTGACAGCTCCCAATTTATAATAATTTGAAGCATTGGGACCAAGGTCAATAAATGAACCACTTATAGGTGGAAAAATGCCTTTCAAAGTATCGAATTGTTGATCTGTTTCACCTCTAATAATTTTAAAATGATCTACACCAATAGTTTTTAAGGTATCAACATCCCATGATAAAAGCACACTACCTGTTCTGTTATCCTCTTTTGCTTCTAATTCCGGAATGTATTTCATTTCAGGATAAACTTCTACTCTCATAGGTTTCGAATATGGCCCCCATTTCCCAAAGGCATCTTTACCTTTTACCCTATACCAAAAAGTACCTTCTCTATTTCCTAGTGTATCTATAAACACCATATTTGGAGATGGATTATTGATGGATGGTTGTACAAATGCTGAAGACATTAAGTCCTTAAAGTTTTCTTGATTAGTCTCAGCTCTTTGTACCCAATAAGAGGTATAAATTTCACTAAGCATTAACCAATCCCATGAAATTGTAGTACGTCCTTCTTTATAAGAAGCATTGACTCTCCATGGTTCTGGTAATGGTTTATAATCATGTAAACCTAATTGTACTTTTCCATGTTTAATTGAATGGATAGAATCAGGAACCAAGCTATGAATTCTATATAAATACCTTTCTCCTTTTTTTATGTTTTTATCTTCAAAAGATAATGCTGATAACTTTGAAACACGCATTGATTGATCTGCAGAAAATAATGCATAAGTGAACCTTGCTTCTCTCTCTTTCACTTGATTAATAATTTGCATCAATTCACTATCAGAAGAACTTTGATTCATCGTTGAAATAGAGAAATTTTCTCCAAAAAGAGCTTGGGCTGCAATAGGGATATATTTATCTGTTGTATCATTTTGATATACTTTTGACCATTCCTGTTCTGGTTTTACTTTATCGGTCCAAAGCATTATTTTTTCTGTTGATTCTAAAAGTTTACCCTTTCTGTAAGTTGTAATTCTCTCAAGTTGATAACCATATTTATTGAGCAATTCCCAACTAATTGGATCCGATGGAGCCCATCTCAATTCAATAGAATTTTCATTTACTTTACCTAAAAGATGAATCGTATTTTCATTTTTGTTATTTACCTGTGCGATGACAGATTCTAAACTCAGGAATAGAAAAATGAATAGAAGTGTTTGTTTCATTATTGTATTACATTAGTTAGTGGCATTTTATAAATAGAATTTGGGGAAGTTTTTCCAGGTAATGTATATTTCATTAATACATGATAGACTCCTTGTATCAGAGACGGTGCTGTAACTCCTGATCGAATGATATTGGTAATCTTTCTATCAAATTCATTTTCTATTTCAAGGTTTCCTTCAGCTGCTAAGTCTTCTAATGCTGTTTGAAAATCTCTATAATCTCTTCCAATAACATAATCGGGATTATAAATCAATTCATAGCCATCATGATTCTCGAGTATACCAGATGCAATTTCATCATTACTTAAATCAATATATCCCTCACTATTTTGATAAATATAAACGGCTTTATCAGGTTTTACCCAACCATAATGTTCATCTTCAGTCCTCCAACTTAATTCTGCCCCATAAAGTGGATAATCTGAATAAATCAAAGGATTAATATATTCTTTGTAAAATGGATCTGAAAAATCAACTTCTAAAGTTAATAGAGAACTTGTTTTTTCATTACCAATTAATTCTGCTCGATCTAGTGTTTCGTTGTAATAAGTAGGGATAAAGACTTTCATTTGTTTTCTTAATGAATAAGGTAAAATTCCTGTTATTGCCCCTCCAATATTTAAATTGGACATTTTCTCATGGAATGTGGAGAAATAGCTTGTTCTAAATGTTGAATGATAAATAATTTTTTCATCCTTATTCTCTAACGTCTCACCTTCAATATCCCTTGTTGTCAATTCTACAGAAGTTTCATTTTCTGTAACATTGTTAAATGATAGGTCAGAACTGTTTTCTTTTACATTTTGATCAATATCTAAATTTACCTTTGGAATATGTACTATTTCAAGAGAGTAAATAGTATTAGTATTTAAAGATGCTGGAATATTAAATGCTACCTTTTTTAATTGATCATTATAATCAACCTCACTATATTCAACCTTCTGTTCTAATGATGTAAATCTTACTTTAACATCCCATTCATCAGGATTTTCTATTGTAAATAAATAATCCCATCCACTTTGTTTCATTTCAAGATATCCTTCAGAAGCTTCTTGCTTGTAGAAGTTCATTTGTTTCTCTAATGGATAAGCAAATTGTACTTTTTCATAATCAATTTTATCAGGTCTTTTCCCTGATTTAAATTTGACAGTTCTTCCCAAGACGTCATCACTATTCACTTCCACCCAATCATTTCCTTTTTTCACACGAAAATCTAGTATTATTTCAAAAGTATATTCTTCTTCATTTTTCAACATACTGTGTGGTGCAAAAACTAATGTTGTATGATCTTCATTCCAAATCAGATCACCTGCAGCTTCACTTGCACTACTATCTTTTAATTTTATTGATCTTACATGAAGTTTGTATTGCCTTTTTCGCTCAGTATTTGGGTCTAATAATGTCATTTCCTCTTCAATAGGAACGTTAAATACAATCTGAGGTACAGCAAATACGTCTACATTTTCTGTATCATTAAATGGTGACATAGAAGCTATAATTTCTATTCCACCTAATGGACTTGAACCTCCTATTCTACATTCTTCTCCGAGAGTAAATTCAAAACGACAATTTCCTTTAACAAGACCTCCAAGGATATTAAAGTACCCTCCAACTGTTCCATACGCATACATTGGGTTCGGTCCTTTGAATTTTAATAAAGCAGCAAACCCTGCGTCAATAATTTCAAACTTTCCTTTCACAAAAAAGAGGTTTACCTTGATTCCAATTTGGGTAGCTATATAGGTATACATCTGCCCTTGTGCATACCAACCATTGATCCCAATCCTTTTTCCGGTATTAAGACAAACAGCACTAGATCCATAATTTTTTAGCATAACATCAAAACCAAATCCTACTTGGAGTTGAGCATAAAAAATCAAGAATCTCATTTCTCCAGTTTGAATATGCAGAGAAGAACCAAAGGCGATTCCTTGCCCTGAAGAAAGCGCTTCAAGATCTCTTTCTTGTGTTCCTTCAGGTTCTGGGTCATATCCTAAAATTTCTGCAACTTCATCAGGTGCTTTAAAACCCTCCGGCATGTTGTGGCCTAACATAAAATAAGACGTTGCTTCAACTGCACCTAATAGAGAAAGGTAAATTGGATTTTCATTGGTTCCTATATGTATATACCATAAATTTTCTTCAAAATGAATAACTGCTAAACCTCCTCCCTCAATGATTCCTGCATTTATAACAACATTCAATTCACCATGAAAAACACCATTTTCAAAATCTAATTCAACAATCAAACTAGCAAAAATTGGTGCTGATTCAGGGCTAATATAGGCACAATCATAAGATGAACTCACTGATTCATTTCCCGTGTCATTCTCCACTAAACTTGCTAATTCGCTATCATTTAATGCATTAGCTACACCACTCATAATGTTTGCACAACCTACAAAAATTGCTTTTTGAATTCCTCCTCTTTTGAAAAAGCTCATTTCAAAGGTTGTTTCAGCTACTAATGTATTTTCATTAGGTATAGAAAAAATAATAATAGCTTTTAACCCTAAACCAATTTTCGAATTTGGAAGATAAACCCCACCTGTAGCTGATTTTACCATACTTGACTTATCAATATTATTGGCATAAGTGGCTCGTTCCATACCATAATAAAGTCCCCCACCAAACCCTAAGAATGAGAATGTACCTACTGTTAAACCTGGTGACGGCAATACTATTAATGCATCTACATACCAATAATTATGTCCATCTTTTTTACCAAATAATATGGTCCCTTCTGCTCCAAGACCATCACTCTTTGTCAAAGGTCCAATTTTCACCTCTATTACACCTATAAAAACATCCCCATAAACTGGGTCATCTTTTAAGACATGTATAGTACCTTTAATATCATAGGTGTCTTTTTTAGATACATCTATAGAAATTCCTGATATGTCGGTTCTATCATAACGCCATCCTTCTTCATCATTTTTTGCTATTACGTCAAATCGACCACCGCCTCCAAAGGCTTCAGAATCTGAATGAAGGCAAACATTGCCTTCTACAGTTAATGTAAATCGTCCCTCCTGATCACTCACTGACAATTCATTAATCTGCAATGTTTTACCTAGTACTTTTTGATCAAGATATTCAGAACTAATACCAAAAACTTCTACTGATAAATAGGGAGCTTGTGTTGAAATAGTTAATTGCTGAAAGTCTATTCCCACTAATTCTAAATCAGATTTACTATCTGCGACAGACATTTTGCCATCTAAATGGACTCCACCTAAAAATTGATCATCAACAATTTCTAAAGTTATTCCAGTTCTATCAATTCGTAATTCACTTCTATCTCCAAAAGGAGCAAATTGAAGCTCATTATTTATAGCAGTGAAAAACCTTACATGACCATCAACTCCTACTTCAGCACTATAATCAAGAGTACTTGTTGAATCTTCAGAAATAGGTAATTGTAATTGACCGTCAAATCCTGCTTTTTGAAATTGATTTTTTAATAATTCAACTTCAACTTTATGAATAGAAAAAGCCCACCCATCTCCTACCTTTCCATTTTTTAAAGACAATAAATAATGCCCTTGAAAATTTCCAGAAACACCACTTTTATCCAAGATCAAATTACTCACTTGTATCTTTGTTCTTGTCGTAGAATATTTTTTTAAATTGTTCGACGAAACAGTGTCATTAGTCTGATACATTCCCCTAACCTTATCTAATTCTGAGGGTAACATTACCATTGCCCGTCTTATGTAAAAACCTTTCCATAGATTTTGGTCTTGTCCAATAAAATCAGATGAATGATAATTTTCAGGAAAAGTAACATTTCCATTTGAAGTATCTGATTGATCATAAATGACATCTTCTGCACAAAAAGTGAAACCCCTATCATGATCAGGACCTAATCTAAAATTGGGCAAATCTACCTGTAGAATAAGTTCATCAAAAGATTCAATTTCAGCTTTTATGTTTGCTTTTATCTTTTCTCCTTTAATTAAATTTCCTTCCTGATCTGCAGGCCTTATCATAGTTGAATCAAATACAACATCAAAATCTAAAGCCATACTTTGATATCCATCACAACCCCAATTAATATGTGTTTGTCCTCCTTTCTGAAAACCTTTAAAATCTAATGTAATCGATTCCGACAGGGCTATTCGATGGTCATTTAGAAGTGCCAACTTACCTACTCCACCGAATCCTCTTTCTTGGCTAAATTCAACATTAAAAGCTCCAAATACCAGTTTATTATCAGATTCGGGAAAGTCAATGACCAATCCAACATTGACAAAAGTTCCCAAAGGAGTAATTCTTACATTATCGATAACGATTATAAAATCTTTATCCGCAACTGTTTTTTTAATACCAATAGGAAGTGAGATAATATCTTCCTGAGAAAAAAAGTTGATCAATAAATTTTCATCAATGACAGTTTGATAAGATGAAAGAATTTTAGCTTCTTTTTCGGTAATATCATAAGTGTCATTTTCTAAATTTCCATGTTCTTTCTTATGAAGTATTCTTGAAGGTACGCCTACATCAAATGAGCGAATTTTCTGAAAACTTTTTTTTGTGGGCGGGTGTATTTCTGAACTTAGAACATCAAAACTGAGTAATAAGAGAAAATACAGTGTTAAATATTTTTTCATTTTTCTCTTATTTATTGATTATTATTTTTTGTATTACTTGAGAAGCTGTAATTATAGGAAAGAGAAACTGTTATTTCGCTCACTCTGTTTTTTACATTACTATTACCACCTCGATTAATAAAAACTGCAGACATATTCAAAGCATGTACTTTTTTGAGGCTTGTATTCGCCCCAATTCTCCAACTATATATAGTGGATTGAATTGTATCATCTAGTCTACTTTGATTCATTGAAAAATTAGATTTCAATTTTACCTTTTTATCCATAATACTTTTTGAAAGTAAAAATGAAGGGCCAATTGTCATCGTGGGTTTCACTTCAGGAGAAGGAATACTTTTGTTAGCATTTACTCCTAATCCCATTCTTACATCATGATTTTTATTTGCCCAACTCCAATTAAATGAGGCATTAAAAAACTGACTGTTATTCCATTGTTGTAAAGAATCTGTTTGCTGATCAGCTGTTTTTTGATAATTCAAATTCAATGAAAAATTTTGAGTTATCACCTTATTATTAGAAATTCTATAATTCAATCCTACATTTGCAGCATCTGTTAATTGAGTATAGTTCAAAGTATCAATTGGAGTATGTGGGTCTAATGCATTAATGTCTTCAAACTGATTTCTAATCACAGTGAATGATCTAAAGTTAGAGTAATTAATAGTACAATTAAAGGTTTTACTTACTTGATAACTTAGATTTAATGCATAATTATAATTGGCCATTTCGCTTAACTTTTCTCCCGAAAGATTGTCTCTTTGTAAACCAAAATTTCCTCCGAATTGTAGTTGACTTTTAAAGAGTGATCCACTTAAATTAGTACTAAATGTTTCGAGATCATTATTTGCATAATAACTACCCAATGTTCTATATTCTGGTCCAATTCGTTCATAATTTAACCCAATATTCCAACCTTTTATGGTATAGCTCAAACTAGAATTGAAAGCTAAATAAGTAGCCGTAGAGGTTCTACTTGGCATTATCCAATTCAAAAAATTACTATTCTTAACTTTTTTAGCCCTACTGTTAGAGGTCAAAATAGACACCCCTAATTCATTATGAATTGAAAGATTTTCAATTATTCTTTGATCAAAGTTCAGTGAAAATGCAACGTTTTCTTCTGGGCTAATTGTATTCCCTAAACTATCATAAGGTATACTATAGTGATCGTCTTCAGCATGAAAAAAAGAAATTCCCAAACTACCTGATACATGTGTATAATTCGTTTGAAAACCCATACCCATTCTCCTCAAAAGTGCCGGATTACCTGTTTCTTGATTACTTTTTGTCTCTTCTCTTAACCTTCCATACATTACCGAAAAATCCCATCGCTCATTTGGGCTTCCATTAATTGCTCCTCCTAAAAAAGTATGTCCACTTAAGGTATATGGAGAAAAGCTTATACTCCCATAACCAATCTGAAATTGCATCCATTTATATGTTGGAGAGAGGGAAAACTGATTAAAAGGTTGAGTATAATTAAACTGTTGATTGGAATAATTAAACGATAAAGGCATAGAAAATCCGTAAAGATCAAAATTGATATTACCACTCAAAATATAACGATAAGGGTCCCTACTTGCTTCTTTATTCCATGCTTGATACATGGTTTGATTAAATGATAATCCACCACTTATCTTAAGGGGATTTTTACTTCCAATTTTATCTAATTGTTGTGCTTTAAAAGAAAATGTATTTTGTAACATTAGTAGAAATAGTATGTAAGTTAATTTTTTGAATCGTTTCATTGTACATCATTAAGCTGTCTTATCACTCAAATATTAAGAGTTCTACTCTTCTATTTTTTGCTTTATTTTCTTCATTATCGTTATCTACTAAGGGTTGTTTATCTGACATTGCAGAAGTTTGAATCCTCATCTTTTCGACCCCATTTGACCATAGATAATCCCGTATTTTTTTTGCTCTTTCCCAAGCCACTTTAGCCTTGACTTTTTCAGTTCCTAAATCATCACTATGTCCTACAATTTTCAGTTGTAATTTTGGGTTTTGTAATAATAATTTAACGGTAAAATCAAGTTGCATCTGAGAATTTTTTGTAAGTCTAGTCTCATTAAATTTATATTGTAATATATATTTAATAGGTTCACTTTCTTTTTCATCAGGCACTTCATCTAGAGGAGTTTGTTCTAATGAATTTTCAGACGAAGTGAAAGCTCTATACTTCCGATTTCCTTTAGCAGAGTTTGTAGCGGTAGACTTATAATATATTTCCTTTTTTCTTCTTCTTTGAATAATTTCCTTCTTTAATTTCAAACCCACTTGAAAAGTAGATTGTGGCAGTGGAGTATCTGAAGTTGAGAAAAAATTATAAAAGCCGAGTTCATATTTGTCTTGTTCTAATGAAAAACCTAATCCTATATTCCCTTGTGATTGATAGGTGAACCCTGCCTTTAGATACCCTGACGTAATAGGATCCGTTGGGTTTTCATTATAAAAATGGAATGCTCCCCAAAGCGTCGATTGAAGACTATGATCTTGATGATTGAAAACATAAATGATTTGTGGTTCAATGGATAATTGAGTTGTGAGCCAAAAAGTCACTTCTGTAGAAATACTCATCCCAATAGGTAAATAATCAATTGAAGAATAAGAAGATCCTTTTGGTTTGTTTAAGTGATATAAATTCAAACCAATTTTATGTTTCCCTCGACTGTATCTATCTAAACTTGACCACAATAAGCTCCCATTGATACTTGTATAAGTATTTTTATAATCCAGTTCAGTTTCATTAATTTGTCCATCTGGCACAAAACCATAAATTGGATCCCACAAACTTCCCGTTGTTAATCCAGATGCAGTCATATTGATTGAAGAACAAGCCACACCTATCCCCATTGATAGATCATGATTTTTATGTATTCTTACTGTATAAGCCCAACTACCTCCAATTTCATTTCTATTCGTTCCAATTAGGTTATCTGTGGATTCATTTAAATAATAAAGTTGGAAGCCTCCTTGTTGATACTTTTTAGCTTTATTAATCCAAGGTAAACCCAAAACCAAAGAGTTGCTTTGAATAGAAATGGACTCAGCTATTTTTTTATTTTCATGAAAAACTGAAATGTAAGCTTCAGTATTAATTCCAGCTTCAGCAGCCGAAATAGTTGGATACACAAATTGTAAAAGAGGAGAAGTTTGAACTGTTTGTCCTTGTGAGGTTATTGCTGACAATAAAAATAGTATGATCAAATATCTCATTATTTATCGAATTAAATTGATGACACCATAATTATTCCCCTTGTAAACTACAGCACTTCCATCTGTAAATTCTCCATCCATTTCCCAATAATACGTTCCATTTGGTAAGAAATTCCCTGCTACCTTACCATCCCACCCTATTTCTAGAATTTGTACTTTATTGGTAGATTGGTATACTGTATTCCCAACTTTATCTTTAATAATAAATGAGAGTAATTCTATACCTTTCCCATATACCTTGAAATGATCATTATTCCCATCATTATTTGGGGTAAAAAGATTGGGTACAAAAACTTCATTTCCCACATGAACAGTAACAGAAGCTTTTGATGAACATCCTAGCTCAGAAATACCTTCTACAGTATAAGTAGTTGTAACTTTTGGTGATACAGTTGGCTTTCCAATATTTGTTTGATCAATATGATAATCAGGGCTCCAGAAATAATATTTTGCCCCATTTGCTTCAAGAGTTGCTTCTCCATTATAACCAATAGCTAAATCTTCGGAAATACTCAACTTTGGTGGAGGATTTACATTGATTCTAACAGTATCATAATATGTCAAACAATCTTCTAGAGATACTTTTAAAATATAATCTTGAGATTCAAAAGGTATGACAAAAGGATGTTCTTCGTGATTTTCTTCATTTAAAAACCATGTTATTGAATAATCTCCACTTCCTCCATCAATTATAGGATACCCTCCTAATTCGACCCCTTCACCAAGGCAAATTTCTTTATCTGTTCCGGCATTTACCCCATAAAACTCATTGACATAAACCGTAACACTATCATAAGTACTTTGACATTGATTTTGATCAGATACTTGTAAATAATAAGTCGTTGTTACTATAGGGCTAGCAATTGGATTTGCAATAAAAGCATTACTAAGATTGGTTTCTGGAGACCACCTATACGTAAAATTCTCAAAATTTTCAGATCCTAAAACTACATTTCCAGAAGTACAAATTGTTGTGTTTTCACCGGCATCGGCTATTGGGTTTTCATTTACAGAAATTTGAATTGTATCCATCGTAAAACAACCTTCATAAGATTCTAAAAAGAGGTATATATATTGATTCTCAGAAGTTGATAAAGTAAGTTCAGTTGGATTTTCAACTTTTATTTCATCCTCACCTTTATACCATAGTATTGACTTAAACTCATCATTTATTTGTAGCGTTAATTCCTCTTCTGGACATACAAAATATTCTTGTTCTAATTGGCTTTCTGGTAATTCATTTGGTAAAATGACAACCGAGTCTTCCCAAAAACAACCATTTTCATTATATCTTTTGCAGTAAACTTTCTCGGTTGTTTCAAAGTAGCCTCTAAAAATATAACCTTCTTCAATATTTGTACTATATTCTCTTTTCCAAATTACACTATCTTCAAAATCTCCTATTTCTAATACAACTTCATTGTTTATGCAATAAAAAAGTGTGTCTTCCAATTCAAATTCAGGTAAATCATTTTTTTGAAAATGAATGGTATCTGTAAAAGTACAAGCATTACTATTCGTCACTGTTACCCAAACTTGTTCATCTTCTTCTATTGAAAAAGTATAGGTGTTCGTCTGATTTTCTATAAGTCCATAAAAGGATGAGAACCACTCAATTTCATTCTTATCTTCTGAAATTGGAATTTGTAAAGTAATATTTTCACCATAACATTCTTGCCGATCTTCCCCAAGAGAAAAAATAGGTAAATCGATTAATTGTATGGTCATTGTATCATAAAGAATACATCCTTCTGAAGTAATGAATTCACCTATAATATTACAACTTTCATCAGGAAAGTAGGGATGATACCATTGATCCAAAACCATAACGGAATCCAAAGAATTAAAATACCAATTTGTTAAATGCCAATCTGGGTCACTTTTAAGTTCAACCCATTCATTTTCACACACTTGCTTATCTTCTAATTGATAATTAGGCATTTGATAGGGATAGATTGTTATTGTATCTTTTCCAATACAAGAGTATAGATTGGTACTTTCTAGGACTATGCTTATCGTATCTTCAAAAAGCAATGTCATCTCATTTTCTTTACTTAATAACTCCCCCCCTAAAGAATACCATTTTGAAGTAGAATTCTGTTGTGGATTCTTTAATAGAATATCACTATTTCTACAAGCTAAAAAATCATTTCCCAAGAAAGGTTTTTCACAGATATAAAAAGAATCTACTTCCGCATATTTTGAATAATTAATTGCTGTACCTTCATTGATAACTGTCCAATAATATTTTCCTCCGACAAGTCCATTTATAATAGCTTTTGAGTTATAAATACCTGTCTTTAACTGACTATCTCGAAAATCATTTTCTTTATTAATAAATAAATAAGATCCTTGTACATCAGAATCATTATCCCAATAAAATGTAACTGAACGCTCATTAATTTCTGTAGTTAGATTAATTGGTTCATTAATATCAATTAAGGAATGGGAAGAATGATTTTCATAAATTAAAGTGTTTGTTCCAAGATAAGTTTCACCAGAGAAAATTAAATCTAAAAAGTTATCATTATTATAATCTATTATGCATAAATCACCACCTGCTATAGGTTCAAAATCAATAGGTGACTTTTCAAAAAATGTATTCTTATTAACCCATAAATTATTGATTCTAATCCCTGATGAATTTACGCCAGATATTAAAATATCACTCCAGTTATCATCGTTGAGATCTTTAACTTCCAACGCCCCTCCTGCAATATTTGGTAAGTTGAGGTCAGTTTCTTGAAAAGTTCCATTATGATTTAGGTATACTTTTGTTTTAGGAGTTCCTGCATTACCAAAGTAAGAATAGATAATATCCAATTGTCCATCATTATTGAAATCTGCCATTCTTGTTTTACACTCAGGGCCAATTGTTATATTGTGACTAACGGATTCCCATTCATAATTTCCTTTATAAATAAATAACTGACTTAAGTATTGAAAAAACTGATTTCTTCCAGTTATTAAGAGGTCAAGGTAACCATCATTATTACCATCAAAAAGTTGAATATCTCCATTTTCAAAAATTGGTAAATTTATCTCATTTGTCACCCAATTGTCATTCTTATAAGAACAAGAAAGTGCTTTTGTAAAAGAATCTGATATTTTTCCTGATAAGAATAACTCCTCATTTCCTGTTGAATAAATATCACCCCAAAAAACGGTAGCATTTTCTAGTTGAGGTAAATTTTGAGTAGCATCAATCCAAGGATGATTTCCTTTATTTAAATAGACTTTTACTATATCTTCATTTTGAAGCGTTTTCCCATTATAAATGATATCTACATTATTATCATGATTTACATCTGCTAACATAATGGATGATGACAGTAATGCTGATATTCCCGTATTCCAAGTGATCCACCTATCATCTTGACGAATTAGTAATTTAAAAACAGGTAAATTGTTTTCATCTAAACCTGAAATAACAAGGTCACTAAAACCATCATTATTGAAGTCATGAGAAATGAAAGTACTCTGCTTAACATGTGGAAGTTCTGCGAAAAAGGCTTCTTCAAATTGTTGTGCATACAGATTATTATGGAGTAGAATGACTACAAGAGAGTAAAATAGTTTTTTATGAATCATTAGTTGCAATTGTTAGTTTTTGAAAATCTTAATGATTTGAATTGAATCGTTTGTTATTAATTGAAGTAAATACATTCCAGTAGGTAGAAATTGATTTTCATATCTTAATAGAAGTTTTTCTTTATGAAAATATTTTTCTTTCCACATTAATTGGCTATTCCCAATGCTGATTAATTGAATTTCAAAATCTCTTTTTTCATTCAACTCTAATTCAATATTAATACTATTTTGTATCGGATTTGGAAAAGCATTAAAATATAAAATATCAGTATCAGTATCAGTTAGTTCTAACTCCTTCTTTCCAGGACTTGAGCTAATTGTAAACCTTCCATTATTCAATGACTCTACTTCAATTGTTTTTTCTTTGACTGCAAAACAATTTCCTAAATAAGAAGTCAATATAATTCTATGTTCACCTTCTTCTTGAAAGCGTATTTCTTGTTGATGTTTTGAGCTATCAATTACATTTACTTTAGGTAATATTTCCCATATGATTTCATCTGGAATTGGCCATGATAAATCAATAATATGAAAAGTTTCTACACCAAATTCAGGAGAAGATTCTATAACAAAATTAGCTTCTAATAGATCTTCTCTTTCAATAATTTCAAACGTTTTTTCCGTGTGGCATCCAAGTCCATTATAAACGGATAATTTATAATTTCCTGCTCTATTTAACCTTACTAACTGTTGATCAGATATAAATCCAAAATCACTAGACCATTCTACTTTTTCCCAATTATCACCAGCATCTAATGCTAACTCCGTACCAGTACATAATTGAATTTGATCCTCTAGATGATGTACATTTAATATAAGTTCATCTGGATCATCTATTACAATTGTTTTTGAAATAGAACATTCATTTTCATCCTCTATCAATACAAAATATTCTCCTTTTGTTAAGTTTGCTCTAATTGTAGAAGAAGAATTATCATCCCATGTAACTCGATATGGTGGATTCCCTCCTAAAACCTTTATTTTAATCAATCCATCTGTACCATTTACACAAGTCGGAGAAGTTTTTTCTTGTATTTCTACCTCTAAAGATGATGGACTTTCAAGTGAAAATGTTTTCTGTAATGAACAGCCATATTCTTTATCTGTAATTGTGACCGTATAATTTCCCTCTTGTAATCCAGAAATTAAACTAACATTTTCAAGTGAATGATTATCCCATTCAAAAGTATATTCACCTGACCCGCCTTTTACATCTTCAATTTGAATTAATCCATTTTGTATTTCAGAACAAGTTGGGTTTTGTAAGCGAAATGAGACTATTTCTAAAGGGTCCGGATCGCTAAGTTGGATACCATAAATTGAAGCAAAACAATTATTTTTATCTATGATATTGAAATCATATTTCCCTTCAGGTAAACTTTCAATTTTATAAAAGTGATTTGATAATTTTTTGACATTAGACTCTTCAAAAATATATTCACCACTCCCGCCCGAGATATTTAAAATAATAGCTCCATCATCACTTCCAACACATGAAGGAGAAATGATGCTGTCTACTTCAATATTCATTTGTGAATTCCCATCAACTTCTATATCCTCGAAGACAGTATTTAAATAATGATCAGTAATTTTTAAAGAATAAGTTCCTGCACTTACCCCTACTAAAGTATTTCCTCTTTGGTTATTATTCCATTCTAAGAGGTAAGGTGGTGTTCCACCCTTAATTTCTACAGTTATTGATGCATCATTTGCTCCACTACAAGTTTCTCTAGAATGTTCTATTATATTCACCACAATAGGATCCGGCTGATTATCAATGCTTATTATAGTATCTTTTAAACATCCCTCTTGATCAATGATTTGTAAATGATAATCACCTACTCCAATATTCATTAAAGTATCTGAAAATATATTTCTATTGCCCCAATTGTAAAAATAAGGTTTACTTCCTCCCTCTACTTCTATGATAATTTGAGCATCTTCTTTACCAAAATATGTAGGTTCTTGCCGTATACTATTTTTGACATGAATTTCTGAAGGCCCAACCAGATTAAATGATTTCTCAATAAAACATGATAGATTATTTTCTTCAGAAACAATAAATTTGTATTCACCATCTGGTACATTTTGTAAGATAGAATCAGTACTTATAACTTCTCCTAAATCATTAGACCATTGATAAGAATACTGACTTGATTTACCTCCTTCAATGAAAACTGTTATACTACCATCTGTCGAATTGTAACAAGTTGGTTCTTTTAAAAGAGTATTGGAGATAGTTAGTTGTTCTGAGGAATTTACAGTAAAAGTTTTTGTAATTGAATAACCATAAATATCAATGATTTCAACGCTATAATCACCTGCATATATTTCTTCGAAAGATTCATTAGTTGATAATAATTCTCTATTACTATCCATCCATAAAATACTCTGTATTTGTGAAGAATTTCTATTGATCAGTTGTAATTCTACTCTTCCATCATTACTATTCTCACAGGAAGTATTTTGAATGTTCAACAAAAAAGCAATTGTATTTTCAATAGCATTTTGAGTTGTAATATGTTGAACATCTTTATCACATAATTGAGAAAACTCTTCATAGAAATAATCTAATTTATATTCTCCCTCTTTTAGTTTTTCAAAGTACGTTGAAACTGAATTTACAGAAAGTGTATCACTAATCAACTTCATCGAATCTCCTTCAATTTTTGATAATTGTAAGGCTCCTTTAATATTTTCCACCTCTACGAAAAGAGTGTAATCTTCATTTGCACTTTTTGTGAAAAAAATCTCATTTATTTTTAAAGGTGGTTCAATATTTATCTCTTTTTGAATATATGAATTTACCCATTGGCAATCTTCACTTTCTTTATAGAAAAGAGTATAAATACCCTTACTAAGGTTACCCCACTTTAATTCTTTTAAATCTTGAGAATTATCAATTAGAAGTATTTCAGAAATAATTCCTGCTTCTGACATCCATTTAAATTGAGTCCCTTCTTCATTTCCTATTGAAAAGAAAGATAATGTACCATTGATTATATTTTCACATGTAAGATGTTGTTTTCTTACTAAATGAGGTTGAGGTAAAATCACATTTTCCTTCTCAGGTATATAATAAATTCCAAAGTATCCTTTCTCATCATTTCCTTTTACTATTGCATCATCATATCTAGTTTGAACTTCACAATTCAATATATCCTTCACATAGATTTTATAAGAACGATTACCCTTTAAATTATCCAATGTGTAAATTTCTTCAGATGTCAATTTCTCTATAATTTTATCAGAAAAATTCCCGTTTAAATCTTCTTCAAAAACTTGGATAGTATAAGGAGTATGTCCTCCTCTTATTCCTATTTTTAATTGGGCTGTTGAAGTACCAAAACATAAAGGTTCATTTATACTTGTAGCAACGGATAAAGGGGCAGGTTCACCTATTTTCACTTGTCCATTCGGAGATAATGTACCTAAAGTAATATATCCTAATTTACCTCTATATTTATCAATATAAAGTGAATCAATAACGCTATACTGAGAACATTCTTGGTTTTTCACACTTAACTGATAAGAGCCCGCTGATAAATTTTTAATAATTAATACACTATCATTTGCTACCTTATTATATTCTTCAATGAGTAGGTTATTCTTCAAAATTTGAAGATCAAAAAAATCATTTGTTCCTCCTTGAAAGTTGTATAATGTAAGTCCTCCATCTGAATAATTTTCAAATCCATTCTCATCACTATAACAACTAGTACTATCAGAAATTACATGACATGAAAAACTAGGATAATCAGATAGGTAATATCCAAATGATGTAGGGCTTGAAATATCAATTATAGCATTTACTTGAGCTACTTTTTCATCATTAAAAGAGATGACATTAAAATAATTTTCTGGATCAGTAAAAGAAGATTTATAATCTTGTGTCTGGTCTTGAACCAAATTACATGGGCAATCATAGTTATCCTTTAATTGGAATTCTTTAAATCCTTCACTTTGATTATACTCTTTAAGCTTAGAAGATAATACTGCTTGATTCCCAAATTGTAATGTATAATCAAAAGTTTCATTTTGTCTAATCCCACCCTGAATATCAACTTGAAGCTGACCATCATTTCCATCAATACAACTTGGTCGAATAGGAGATAAAAACGTTATTTCTAATGGATCAGGTGCTAATAGTATCGTGTCAGCAAAAGCATTATTTCCTTGATTGTCTATCACATTTAACTTTAATATCCCTTGAGGTAAGTTCGAGATACTATCAAATGTAGATTTAAAAGAAGAAGTGTTTGTCAATATCTGTAATGTATCCTTACCTAGGTTATTTTCAATTGCTAATCTATAGAAAGATTTTGCATCTTTTGTCATTGGAATACCTCCTTTGATTTCAATATAAACTTTCCCTGTTTTTGATTTTGTACCAAAAGCACATTGAACATGAAGGTCCTGTAAATCTGACTGAGTTTGATAATTCTTTAGACCTACTATTTCTACTTTTATAGGTTCAGGTTCTTTAAGTTGAATGACATTACTAATTACAATATCTCCTTTTATCACTGCATTATCGAAAATTAATAAGCTATCTCTATGATATTCATCTTCAATCGATTGATCATAATACTTATCCTTGACAAGGACTTGGTAATAACCTGCTTCAAGGGTATTAAAAAATATAGATTCTCCTTCTAGAAAGTTGATATTACTATCTAATAAGCTATACTCCTTTTTATTTTCACTGTAAAATAAATAACTCTTATATTGATCAATTCCACCTATGCACTGGAGAGTGATTTGACCATCTTTACCTCCACTTTTCGAGATATCATAAATTATAGATTCACCATATTTAATACTTGATTTAAATTGTGTAATCATCAATGAATCTGGTGCTAATAATTCTAAGGTATCATATCCTAAAAGAATTGAAGAACAAGAATAACTATCTTGAATTGTTTCAATGAAAAACTTATTTGCAGATAAACTATCAAAAATTATCTCATTATTGTGATCTGAAATGCCCAAATCAACCTGTCCATTGAGTTTGCTTGAAAAAGGTGGAACACCTCCTATGATCGATGTTTTTAGTTTACCATCTTTTCCATTAAATCTTGATACATGGAAAGAATTATTTTTATCATCTACATAAGTAGAGATAATTTCGTTTGTTACTTCTATTGGATCAGGTTCATTCACCTCAACAATGCTTGCTTCATAATAACCAAATAGATCATCTTCAAGGTGTAACTTATAGACTGTATCTTCCATTAAATAAATAGAATATCTACCACTCTTAAGAATTGTACCTTCTGAAACCCAATGAAAATCTTCTCCTACCTTTTTAAAATCATCAATTGATATTGGGTACTCTCCAACTTCTGAAATAGCTAAATAAGGTGTTTGATAATTAAATATTGAATCGTTAATTATTTTAAGATCTACCCCTGTTTCATCGTTGTTACAAATTAATTGAAACTGATCTTGAGAACTTTTACCATTTAGGAAAGAAACATTATCAACTTTAGTTTTGTGTGAAGCATATTTATAGGGACCGCAAATATCAAAATTTCCTTTATGCTCTGATGCTATTGAATCGTTAATGTATGATTTTATTATATTTTCTTTGATGGAATCTGTAAGAAGAATTTGATCAAAAGTAATGATGAAATACTCTTCATGTTCTTTAAATCTTGTAAAAGTTTGAGGCTTGGAAATAGAGCTGTTTATAGTTGATAAATCAATATATATGGAATCTAGAAATATCCAATCTCCATCACTTTCCTGACATACGAAACTTTGATAATAATTGGAATAACTATGATCTCCACTGATTGTAAAGTTGAATCTTGTCAACTCATTAAATCCTCCTGCATAATAAGGTACAGCGATGTAATCAACATCTTTAAAAGAAAGAGGTTTTGCTTCAATTAAACTCATTACATCAGTATGTAAAGTATCAAAGATTTCTATGGTTTTACTTGAATCAAATTCGGTAATTTTAAGATCATATGTAAGTAGAGAATCTAGATAATTTCCAACCAATACATTTTCAAATAAAAGGCTATCAAATTCATTATTAAATATCCAAACTGTGTCTTTGAAGGATTCATTTAGTAAAATAAATCTTGTATAGCTTGATGTTTTTTGAGTAGGCTTTATAATCTGACTAAACTCCTTTGATATTGTAGAGTCTCCACCAAATGAGAGATGTTCAGTGATGTATTTTTTTTGTGCTTCTTTGAAATATACTGAAGTACGATTGTTCTTAATTTCAATTTCTTTTTCTAGATAAAAATGAACATCTGGAACTGATAATCCTTTTTTTGTTTTAATTATTTTTCGTAGTAAATAATGTCCAGGAATAAGTTGATTAAAATCTCCATTTATATTAGATTGAGTCAAAATTGAATCTTTGTATAATTCAAAATACTCATCATAATAATGTATGGAATCAATAGCATGAAAATTATTGGTTACTCTTATACTTCCTAAAGGGTTTTGTTGATCAAGATCATTTTTGACAAATGAAAAAGTAGGTTTAATTGGTGGAATACTTTTCAAATTCAAAATAATTGAATCACTACAGTAATACATATTTTTAGAGTACTCTAAAGTATCTAAGGTAAAAAGGTCTAAATTACTTCCATCATTTGGCCATTGAAAGGAGGCAATGTTGAAAGTTGAGGGTGTATAGATGGGATTAACACCCTGGAATCCACCACCTTCTATATAAGGCTTTACTATTATGTCTGTTCCATAAAATGCAGATGCTTTTTCTGTAATAGTAAAGTAAGGTTTATTAATCGTTTTGTTATTTATTTTCAAATTATCTCTATAAAGAGTACTATCAAATTCAAAAAGTAAAGGATCGCCACATTTATTAGTTGAATTTAAATTATGCTGAACAATTTGAAGAAAGTTTTCAATTGAATTATTTTCTGCAATACTATTTACTCTTTCAATAATCTGAAAATAAAACTTATATTTTTTAATAGATGAGTTTTCCTTCAAAGATAAGGTAAGATGATCCGTTGAACTTCTTAACAAGACAGCATTTTCTGTTTGGTAATTAATATCAAAATTTTCACCATTAAATTGAATGACTGCATTCTCTACTGCATTTACTTTGTATGTATTATAAAGTGAATCATAATGATACCAACTACCTGCACTATCATAATATATAATCACATTAAATTGATCATTAGTTTTATATTGACCAATAGTATTATTTAATGAGAATCTAGATATTTCACCAAGACAAATATCTATATCATTTGCTTGATCAGATAATGTAAACCCTTTTTCAGATTCCATGTTTACCTCTGTGGAAAGTAAATTAGGGTATACATAAAAATATTCCCATTTAGTTTGTAATTCACCTCTTGTAACTCTTATTCTAATTTGTTTTTGGATTAATGCAGTATCTGTAGAAATAATCTTCAATGATGAAAAACCTCCTTGTAGGCAATATTCTTCAACATTAATAAAATCAATCTCTGTTGTATCTTCAAGTCCTAATTCGAATAAAGGTATTCTTGATTGAACCTGCCATTTATATTCCTCATTTTCTAAAAATGAATTAGATAAAATTGCAGGAGCAATAAATGTTTTATCCCCACAGAGATAACCACTAAATTCTTGTCCATAGCCATATTGGGCTATTAAAAAATACACAAATAGCAATAATTGCTTTAATCTGTTCATTTGAGATAGTATGAATCGTTAGTTTCCAGTTTGTGAATACCAGAAATTTGCAGAATCGTTAATAGCAGAATTTATGGCATCAATAGTTTTGCGTTCGCAATTTTACAAATATTTTATTAATTCAAAAAAAATTGTAAAATATTTTCAAATTAAATAGCTATGAATACAAATTTATAAAATTTCAATTATTGCATTATTTGAATCTTTTAATATTTGTATTATAAAAATCATAACCAGCAGTAAGTGTCTCTTCTTTATTATTAATTGTATACCAATTACTTAAATTTAGATCCTCCTTGTTTTTAATAACATGTATCGATTGTGCAGGCATAAAACCTTGTGCTAAGAGAAATATTTTATCGCCATTTTCATTTTGTGCCTCATCAACGATAATGACCGCATGGCCTGGACTCCCTGCTGTTACGATAACATCCCCTATTTGTATTTCTTCAGATATTTTGACAGTTTCCATTTCACGATTAATAGAAATTGTTCCTGCATACATGTATATTCGGTCTAAATACCTTCTAAAACTTTGATAAGAACTATCGATGTCTGCCGTCTTAATAAATTCAACTTTATTGCCATTTACTTTTGGTCGAATACCATTTTTATAATCATTCCAAGAATAGGCATCTCCACTTGTAAAGTGAAAAATTATTTCATCATATTTCTTTTCCTTCCATAAATATTCTGCTCTAAGACGAATAACAGCGTCTGCACATTGCTGTAAATTTCTTTTCCCAACATCATAATTAATGATAGCAAGATGATCTTCTTGATTGTAAATTTGCTCTCCTCGATAATCTAAAACAGGACTTCCTTTGGGTAGAAGTTCTAAGTTTCTAAGAAAATATCCAAAACTGTTTTGGGACAATGAAGTCCTGGTATAACCTTGTGGAACAGAAATTCTATTATTAATTGTTTCCTGTGCAAAAAGAGATGACGATATGATAAAAATAATTAGTATTAATCTGACTTTCATGATATTAGGATGTTATTTCTTTAATTTGATAGTTATTGAAATACATTTATTATTCCAATCTTAACTACTTATTGAAGGTTTAGTTTTTTTTAAGAGGTCTACAATCCAATTACTATTCATTTCAAATGATCTGTTTTAGCACAAAAAAAGCCTGAGAATTTCTTCCCAGGCTTTTTGTTTGATTTGTATAATCCCTTACTTCATTTCTTTTTGTGTAGAAGTAGTGTAAGGTGCGATAGCGAAATGGAATTTATATGGTTTCGCTTGGATTAGATATTTCTCTAATGGAATACCCACTGGACTCCAAGTATCGTTGCCACCAAGACCCATTTGTTTGTGATCAATATTCACTGTCAATACATCTTGTTGCACTAATTCATTAGTATGTTTTGCCTTCTCAATATTTTCATCTGAATAAGGGTAAACACTGAATTCAAAACGTTGGTCACTGTTGAAAGAGATACCTTCGTTTTTTGCATTATATAAGTTTGCAAAACGTGTTTCAGTTCTGTTAGCATATGCTTGAGGCATAGCATACGGTTGAGCGAATTCGTCTAGGCTTAAGGTATATAAACCGACCATTGCCCCAGTATTTCTATCAATGTAGTTTTCTTCAGGACCTTTACCATACCAGTTGATATTCGTAAAATCTGAAGGTACTTGCATTTGTACACCTACTTTCGGCATGTTTGGTAATGATTGCTTTGGAAGGAATGCACAAGTCACCTCTACTGTTCCATTTGAAGCTAATGTGTAAGTTGTATTCCACTCTGCTTTTCCTTCAGGTAAAATATAATTTACTAGGATTTGTGTGTTACCATTTTCAGTATTTACAGCTACATTATTTACCTTCAATGTCTTTTGAGCATTTTTCCAGTACGCTAAAGTTTTGAATGTTTTATAAGCTCTATTATCGTTATCAGTAGCTGGTCTCCAGAAGTTTGGTGTAATACCACCTACTAGAATTTCCTCACCTTTGTACGAAATTGTTTCAATGTTTTTGTCCTCTCCTAATTGGATTGAGAAACCATCTACAGCAAATTCTGATGCATTGATTGTTTTCCATGCTTTAGAAGAAGCTGATAATTGCACTTGGTAGAATCCGCCTTTAGACAAGTTGAATTGATCTACAGCTACTAAATGTCCTTTTTCAGCATAAGGAGTGGCCTCTTTCAAAGAAGCTTCTACTTGTAAATAGTACTCTTTCGATGTATCAAATGCATTAAACTGAACTGGAATAGCTACAGTTGTTGCTTTGTTTGGTTGAACAGCTTTCACCTCAAAGTTTCCTTTTTCGATGATTGTTCCATTTTCCATTATTTTATAAGAGAAAACATACTTGTCCGTAGAAACAAAGAAATGTCTATTTAGGATTTCTACTTTAAATTTGTTGTCACTCTTTAATTGCATAGCTACAGGTTGGAAGACATGTCTGATTTCATACATATCCGCTTTTGCTTTACCATCTGCAGTAATTACACCGTTCATACAGAAGTTTGATGAATGAATTTCCTCACCGAAATCTCCACCATAAGCAAAATATTTCTCTCCTTTATCATCCGTCATTTCAATACCTTGATCTCTCCAATCCCAGATATAACCTCCTACAAGACGATCTACACGGCGGATTAATGTCCAATAATCATTGAAGTTACCTAAGCTATTCCCCATTGCGTGTGCATATTCAGTAAGAATAATTGGTCTATTCGAATCGTCCTCATGTGCTAATTGTTCTAAATCGTCAACATTTGGATAGAAACGTCCTAACATATCTAAGTATTCTGGATCAGAACCGTTTGAGGTAACGTTATTCTCTCTTCTTTTTTTCTTGAATGCATCCGAATCATAAGCTAAATAATCAGGGTGGTTTGGATCACCTTGACCTGCTTCATAATGTAATAATCTAGTAGGATCATAGTCTCTCGCCCATCCAGCCATCGCCGCATGATTGTAACCTGTTCCAGATTCATTTCCTAATGACCAGAAAATAATTGATGGGTGGTTTTTATCTCTTTCTACCATTCTAACCATACGGTCTAAGAATGCTCCAGCCCAGTAATTATTGTTTGTTAAATCACCTGTTACACCATGTGTTTCAAGGTTAGCTTCATCCATTACATACAAACCATATTCATCACATAAATCGTAAAATAATGGATCATTTGGATAGTGAGAAGTTCTAACTGCATTAAAGTTGAATTTCTTCATTAACTCTAACTCATGACGCATATCTGCTTCCGTTACAACTTTACCTGTTTGATGATGATGATCGTGTCTATTTACACCGTAGATCAAGATAGGTTGACCATTTACTAAGATCTGCCCTTTATTATTTTTCTCTACTGTTCTAAAACCTACTTTTGAAGTTCTAACCTCTACGATTTTACCTTTCGCATCGATTAATTCAATGTATAAGTCATAAAGATTTGGCTCTTCAGCAGACCATTTTTTTACATTTTCAACTGCTGTTTGGATATGTGCAAATGGTAAATCATCACGTTGTGGACGTCTTCTGATGACATATTTCACATCCGTTGACTCATCAAATACAACTTGATCTCCATCTTTTAAGATTGTCTTAATTTTATAGTCTTTCCAGTTTTGTCTTTCATAGTGATTAGTCATTTCAAAATGAATTTGGAATAGACCGTCTTGGTAGTTGTTTTCCAACGAAGCTCTTACAAAGAAATCATTGATTCTATAATCATTTTCTTTGATCAATTTTACTTCTCTATGAATACCTGATAACCTCCAATGATCCTGATCTTCTAGATATGAACCATCAGAATATCTGTAAACTTTTAGTGCAATTGTATTCTTTCCTTTCTGTAAATAATCAGAAATATTGAATTCTGAAGGTAAACGATCATCTTGGCTATAGCCTGCAAATTTACCATTTACATATACTTCAAAAGCAGAAGTCACCGCACCAAAATGAAGGATTACTTCACTCTTATTCCATTTAGAAGGCACTGTAAATTCCTTTTGGTATAATCCCATTTCTTGTTTTTCATGAGGGATAAAAGGAGGTGTTACTTTCTTTGCCCAAGGGTATTCCGTATTGGTATAAATTCTTTTTCCGTACCCTAACATTTCCCAGTTAGAAGGCACTTGAATTTTGTCCCATCTAGCGGCGTCTACATTCGTCATGTCTACCTCTTCAGTAAAACCATGGATGTATTTAAAGTTCCATTGTCCATTAAGAGAAATGACATTGGAAGTATTGTTCTTTTCTGCGTCAGCTAAAGTGCTAAAAGGAGTAGAAGTAGCTCTCCCTTGCAATTTATTGATTTGATAAATAGTTGGGTCTTCCCACTTGTTATGTTGCCCATAACTGATAAATGGAAGTAGTAATAAAACGATTTTTAAAATATGAAAAAGTTTGTTCATTTCCTTTAAACCTTGTACATGATAATTTATGGAGCGTAAAATTACATCTTTATAAATGGGATATGGCCGAAATTCTATTCAAAAAAAGGGGGTATTTCTTCAATACCAATAATTCCACTCTTTAATCACTGAATATAAACTACTTACACAAAACCTTATAAATCTATAAAAACTGTTAATGGTGAAAATACACTATCAACCTCAGGGAAATGAATAAAATAGACAAGCTAAAATTCAGTATAAAACGTGTTATATGGGTACTTAAATAAAATTTGTTAGAAATATTTATAAAAAAACCACTTTCTCAAATTAGAAAAAGTGGTTTTTCAATTCTTAATTATGGTTATTTTTTATAGACTTTTTTCGCAGAACCTGTTGTTTTAATGACATAAAAACCATTACGAAGAGAAGAAAAGTCTAATTCTAATTCTGTTTCACTAATACTTGTGGAGAATACTTGATGTGTTACATTTTGACCCAAAGCATTAAAGATATTGATTTTGGATAATTCCGCTTTACTCCCCAATATCGTTGTTCTATTTTGTGTAGGATTAGGATAAATTACTAAATCCAATGCTGTTTCTCTATTTATTCTTTTTATTTCTGAATATGAAAAAAAGCCATCAAAATCAGTTTGCTTCAATCGATAATATGCATTTCCTGCTAATGGAGATGTATCTTTAGTAGTATAAGTTAATGCAACTGAAGAATTTCCTGCACCATTAATATTTTGGATTTCTTCCCAATTTCGTAAATCACTAGACCTTTCAATGGTAAAGAAATCATTATTCTCTTCTGACGCAGTTTGCCACTCTAGCTCTACTTCATTATTATCATTTAACCTTGCCGTAAAATAGACCAGCTCAATTGGTAGATCTACAGGATCAATTACAGATATAGAACCAACTGTAAAGTGGTCATTATCATCAAATGAAATACCTGACCATTCATATACTTTTGTTCCGACAACCGAAGGTGCACCTGAGACAACAGTTGCTCCATCATAATTTTCGTCATCATTGATTAAGAGTCTTAAATCTGCATCTTCAATAGTCCCTGAGAAACCACTTAAGTCTACTCTAACGGTTACCGTTCCCACTTCATTGGTTTCAGTAACAGTCCAATCTCGAGTAAACTTAGAACTTACTAAACCTAACAAAGCTCCTGTTGCACTTTCTGTATTTAAATCCCCATTATCATGTCCCCAAAGTAAATAATCTCCATCATCTAAATTAGACGCATTGTACATTCTAATGTTTCCACCCTCACTGTCTAAGTGTATATCAGAGGACGTTTCTTGGCCAATACCCGTTACATCAAAACCATGTGATACATCATGATTATATCTTTCAGAAAATAAACTTATCGTTAAACCATATTTAGCCGCTAAATAATTTTCTACAATGATACGTTGGGCTTCATTTAAGTAACTACCATACATAATCACTTCGGCGATTGAGCCATTCAATCCTTTATTATCATCCGTTGCATGTCTTCCAATTCTTGGCGTAGGTGGTGTGATGATAGTATTTGAACTAGCTGTATTACCTTCTAAATTTCCATTCACATAAAGCTCAAAATCTCCTCCAACTTCACGAGCATAAGTAATTATTTGGTAACTACTCGTATTCACTGAAGAAGTACTTGTTATACCTCCTAATGAAGATCCATCACCAAATCTTTTTTGGAAACCAAACTTGTTTGTTGAAGCGACTTTTAAACTTACTAATTCATTGGTTCCAGATGTTCTATCAATGATATAATCACCTTCACCATCCCCAATTCCACCAGCATCATATGAAGCTACATTAACAACCACATGATATGTATACCCATCTGTCCCTGTAACTCCTAAACTACTCGGATCGATGTAATCATTTCCTCCAAAATTAATAGCTGGCAGGCCATTTAAAGCGTTTGTAACATAGTTCGGATTGTTACCACTACTCAAAGCATTATTGGCATTACCTGAGAAATCATTCCATTGGATCACTTCGTCCAAATTTTCTGCTGCTGTTACACCTGCATCATTAAATACTCCATCATCTGCTTTTAACCACAGTTTATTATTACTCGCATCACCCACTCCTGCAGGACCTGTAAATCCAAAACTATCATTGTTAGTAATACTAAAAGTAAACTCTGTATTTGTTCCTAAACTACAATCAACAGGAGAAGATAAAGTGACAATAATTGTTTCCGTATTTTCAATCAAATTATCATCAACAATAACTGCTGTTATATCAACAGAAGTACTTCCTGCAGGAATTTCCACTACACCATCAGATAATGTAAAATCTGTCCCATTTCCAGAGGCTGTACCTGAAATTGTATAAGAAGCACTTGCTTCTACTTCACTTGTGGCTGACAGTTGTACTTCAAAATCAACTGAACCTATATCTTCACTTGCTGATGAACTTGTCGTTGTAAATTGTATTTCCGGCTCCAATTCATCATCCTCAATAGTTAATGTATATTCTATAGGTTCAATAGTTGATAAGTTGGCATTAATAGGACTTGAAAGCTTAATAATAATGGTCTCGTCTTCTTCATAAATAGCATCATTAACGACAGAAATATTGAAAGTATTATCAGCACTATTAGCAGGTATTGTTATTGTCCCATCTGCTAGCGTATAATCCACTCCACTTCCTGTTGCTGTTCCTCCAATCACAGAATAAGCAACACTTGTCGCATTTGTCAAATCAATATTATTCAATGAAACAGTTAAATCAATAGATGTTGTACTTTCATTTTCAGTGGAAGCACTTGCACTAAAATATATTTTTCGAGCATTGTCTTCGTCATTGATTGTAAAAGTATATGTGGATTTACTTCCTACTGTTAAACCACTCGAGGGATTTGATAATATAATGGTCAAATCTTCATCATTTTCTATATCACTATCATTGATTATTGTCAAAGGAAAAGATGTCGTTTGATTTCCTGGATTAAAAGTTAACATTGCACTAGATATAGCAGTATAATCATTTGGAGCAATTGCAGTTCCATCAGCTGATGTATAATCAACTGTGTAGGTATTTTGAGGTGTAAAGTTTAATGTAGCTTCAACAGTTGTACTTGAAGTTTCAAATCCAGAACTTGTGATTTCAGTAAATTCAACCGTAGGAATAACCTCTCCAATAGTAATATAATCACCATCTGTTAGATCAATTGAAGCAACTGACTCGAATAAACTTCCTGATGAATTCACTAATTCAAATACAGATGCACCATCTGTAAAATCACCATCGCTATCTACCATTAAGACGTAGGTCGTATAACTAGCAGTTCTTGTAGGAAGTAGTGTATTATCTATCGTCAACTTAACAGTTCCTACATCTCCTGTTTCATCCACTCTCCATGTCCTAGCTAGACGATTGATATTCACTAAGTCCGAAGGTACATTAGTTGAAGTCCAAGTATTTATTCCCTCATTATTATGTCCAAAAAGTAAATAATCACCATCACTTAGACTACTCGCCGTATTGACTTGTAATATTCTTGCAGATTGAGCATCCGTATGTTCATTCATATTATCTTCTCTACCAATTCCTGCTACATCATATCCAAAACTACTTCCGAAAGCATATTTACTATTTGCAGTTGCTAGATTATATTTTGCTGACAAATAGCTATTAATGATATTAATTTGAGCATTATTTAGGTCAAAATTAAACACCATCATTTCTGCTAAGTAACCATTTAAACCTTCATTTTCACTCGTAACATGTCTTCCTATTCTTGGATTTGGAGGAGTTAAATCTCCGTCTGAATCACCGATACTAGCTTCTAAAGTTCCATTCAAAAATAGATCATAAGACGTCCCTCGAATTCTTCTAAAATTGACAACTTCAAAAGAGGAAGTATTGACACTTGAAGTGGAAACTGGTCCTGTTAAACCAAGTCCTGCATCTGTTCTTTTTTGTAGTGCATAATTATCAGGATTTAATACTTTAAAACTTACTAACTCATCAGTAGCGGATGTTCTATCTAAAATATAATGTCCATCACCATTATTCATGTTTCCCGCTTCATAGGATGTGGGTTGTAATACCAATACATAAGAAAACCCTCCAGATCCAGCAATTCCAAGAGAAGAACCATCAATAAAAGAATTACCTGTAAATTCTAGTGCAGGTTTTCCATTTATTATATTTGCTCTATAAATTGGCTGATTTAATGCATTTGTTTGTATAGCATTTATAGCATTTCCCGATTGATCATTCCATTGTTGGATAAGATCACTTTCATTGGCTAAGGTTGTTCCTGCATCTGAATAAACATTAGCATCCGCTTTCAACCACATTCGATTTGAAGTGGAATTTCCTACACCTGCAGGGCCAGTTTGTGAAAAGCTAATCAATGGATAAAATAGAAGCAACAAGAGTAAAGATCGTTTTTTCATCAAGTTTTACAGTTATTTATTTGTCGTATTTACAGTAACAATAAGATCGGATTGGATCAAGTATAGTTTGATTTATATTTAAGTCTAGATCGATACAATCCATTTCGTAACATTAAGGTATAGAATAATATATATATTTACAATTGTTTACATATGTATTCGAATTAAATAGATTGAGGATAAAGTATAGTTTTAGTTATGTAATGTAATGGGGAATTATTTAGCAATCTAAACTTCTCTATTTATTCTACAACATTAATTTTACCAACAGACAACTCAAGAAAATCTGTCCATAAAATATCCGTTTCACATTCACATACATCTAGAAGTAAATAATCTCCTTTTACAGGTAAAAAATAATACCGTAGAAAGCAGATTTTATCCTCACTTTCATATAGTTTTTTGAGTTGGCTTGTTTCTTTAAAATATTCAAGAATATAATATCTATTCATTGTATTGCAAAATATAAGAACTCTACCCTCATAATCAATTACATCTTCAGCGAAATAATCGTACAGAAGGTCAATCTTCTCCTCTTCAAAGTATTTTTGCATTAATGCTGTATATTTTTCAGAATGTATATCAGTAGTAAGTTTCTTTTGATAAAAAGAATCAAAGTAGGATGATACATAGAAGTAATAATCATTAGGAAGTTGTCTATCAATGGTGTAAACTGCCATAAATCCTTCGAAACCAGCTTCTTTCTCGTAAATCAATCGATCAAAATACCCCTTTCCCATTTGCATTCCTGATTTATCAAAAACAGTTATTTCTGGAAGTATATCAAAGAATTGATCTGTAATAACATTATCAAAGATATAAATTTTATCTTCGTCTTCCTGTAATTGTAGTTTCCCATATTTTTGGAGAAGATCGATTCCAAAAGAATAATCCTTTCCTTGATACTCCTTAAGAAAATGAGGTTCCAACGTAACTTCTTTTTCATTTCTTGAATTTAAATAAAGCAAACCCGTGTCAGTTCTCTGGACAGATTGCCCAAAAGATGAACATAGAAAGAAGTTGATGAAGTATAGTGTTATAATTAATCTCATTGTAATTTTTGCCAGACGTTATTTTTCAAAGATAAAGATTTTAAAGAAAAACGTATAACATAAAAAAGGTCAGTAAATGATTTTATATAGTTTCTAACACATAAAATATGAAATGATTTATTCTCAATATGATTATAATCTAACTTTATATTCATTTCTTTTTATTCTAAAATCTTATCCTAACATTAAAGAAATAAGTTCTTGTAAAATATTTTTTGCCTTAGTATTTTAATAAAAGAAGATAACTATTTCTTCACTGCAAAAACTATTGACCCTTAAATATTTACTTACAAAAAAACATGTTTAAATCGCCTAAATATATCCTCTTTATCTTTTCATTTATAATAACAATCCCTCTTATTGCCCAAGAAAAAAAGGAAAAGAAAGAGAAAAAAAACAATCCTTTTTACATAGATATTAGAGCCGATGAAGACGTATGGTTATTAGACATTACAGATCAATATTATTCTTTTGGAGCCAATTTTACTTTTGGTTGGGAAGGTTTAAATAATAAGTTTACTAATGCATTTTTACCTAAATTAAATGGTTCTCATCAGCTTTTTAAATTAGGCATTAGTCACCAAATGTACACTCCGGAGGATTTGAAGAAAGCGGAAGTTGATTCTACTGATATTCCTTACTGTGGTAAATCATTTCTTTCGTTAACTCACAATTCCATGCAACCTTCTAAAGGGATTATTTTCACCACAAGATTAGACTTAGGCGTTGTTGGTGAGATTGCATTAGCACAGACATTTCAAAATTGGTATCATGGTCTGATTGACGATCAACAAGTACAAGGTTGGGATAATCAAATTGGAAATGGAATATTATTAAATTACAATGCTACTTTGATGAAAAACTTCGTTTCTACACTTCCATGGTTAGAGGTTTATCTGGGTGCATCAGGAACATTAGGTTCTATGAATATTGATTTGACTGGATTTGCACACATTCGTATTGGAATGTTTAATGATCTAATGATTCAGATGGATAGACCTTATTCTAAGAAAGCGAATTTAGATGCTTATTATAACATCAATGGCGATCCCTATGCAAGGGCAAGATATCCAAGTGCCATGTGGTCGGATGATCCTGCATTAAGAGAAGAGTCGGCAAAAAGTTGGTTGGCTAGACATTACAAACCTCTTCAGGCCTACTTAAGAGTGAAATTAGGTACTACACTCAATTTGTATGATGGTGAAATGCAGGGAAGTTTAATCTCTTTTGAAGATTCACCTTATACTATTCCATATAGTCAAGTTCCAAAATTGCAACATACAGTAGCTTTTGCTTTTGTGGTTGCGTATGAATTTGGTAGTGCAGAGTATCAATGGGAAAGAGTTACCTATCAACCTACAGATGCATTTCCACCCTACTTTCCAAAATGGGGTAGTTTTAATTTAAAATTATGGTTGTAAATTCGTATTCGTTATTGAAGCCTTTTATTATGCATAGCTTTTATCAATTCCTTTACACAGTATTCAGGGCTTTAGACTATTACAACACCAACAGAGGATAGTTTGTTCTTAATTCTTTCCATAGATGCTTGAGCTAGAAAACAACATCCACTAGTTTTTCTATGTCTCAAAATGCATTGATAATACCAAATACAAATTTAGCAAGGTCTCCATTTTCAAAATGAGTCCAATAAGTAGAACAATCACAGTTTAAAATTTCTATTTCTTCATTATTGGATCCATCCTCTTTCTAATATTATTTCTTTATGCCCTCTTTTTAAATATAGATATCATCAATTGTATTTTTGTAACTTTTCTAGTGTTTTTTTTTCATTAATACTTAAGAGATAATTAATCTTTTCCCAATCTGCTTTTTGAACGTATTTTTTTAATTCTTTCCACTTTTTGATGTTTTGTTTCAATACTGATCTCCCATTAAAATCTACCTCTTGTTTATACCAATCTTTAAAATAAATGATTTCTTTTTCCAATATTTCATTAGTAAAACGAATCTTATTTTGTTTTAGCTCTGAAAATAAAATAAGATAATGACTATTTTTAATCTCCTCTCCGCCAAGCTTTGTTTTATACTCAAAATCTTGCCAACAATCAAGAATCTTTTGGGTTGTATTGTACCTACTAAAATAAGGAAGAATATGTAATACTATTCTTTTGTAAAGAAAGTCAGCCAATAGATGATATTCTTGGGTAAGAATATCATAGTTGCCAATAGTTGTATCAATCTCATTAATTGACTTTGCTGCAAATATTTTATGATCAGAATATTCCGAACATAGTGGAACTAAACCTATTTTGATTGTGAATCTTTCATTCTCTTGTCTGAAGGAGTCATGATTATTAAATTCAATTATTTCAATGATGTCATGTGATATTCTAAATAACTTATTTGTATATGAAGTTTGTAAGATTCGAAAACCATCTGACTGTAGTTTTTTTCCAACTAGTAAGAAAAAATCCCTAAATATACTTCTTATTGTATTTCTTTTTAGTGGTTTAAATTCTTTTAAATCTTCCCAGTTTTTCATTTTGATAGGTTTAGAAAAATAGAATAATTACTATGCTTATTATTCGTAATTTAAATATAACAGACCAATCTATTTATTTCAAACTCATGAAAAATGTAATTCAAAATTAATCATATACATCTTTAACAATTAAAACATTGACAAATAACATTGTATAATGTCACTTTAAATATCACGTTAGCCTTAAATAAAAAAGTAAAATTTGTTAAGATTTTTTGCTTAACAAAATATCGTTTGAATTGATCAATTTTAATTCTATTTTTGGTGTATAACGGAAAATAAAAGGGTTAGCTCATTTTTTAAGCCTATTTTTTGATCATGATTTCCCCCTGATCTTTATAGAAAGATACCCTTTTTACACTAAATACTTTGTACTGCACTTAACAGATTAACTTATGCGAAAAACATTTGCAAACTTGACTATCAAGAATAAGGGTATTTCTGTCATAGAAATTATCTCTTTTCTGGTTTTTTTAATTTCTATCTTTGGCATTGTCAACAGTAATGCTACAATTGCCATGATATCAATGGCTCTAATCATTGTATCCGGTTTTCTTATTATCCGAGCATCAAAACGATTGTTTGATCGTAAACCTAAAATTGTAATGAATAATAAAGGTATTCATCTAAAATTTTTAGGAATGTTTTACCCTTGGTCAGCAATAAACGATGTATTTATTCACCGTCATGTTGAAGGATTTAGGAAGAAAACAAAAAAAGTCACTTATTTACACATCTTTATTTATGGAACCGAAAGAATCTATAAAGTAGATAAGTTCCTCATCGATCAAAAGTTATTTAATAATACAGCGAGCTATTTTGTTCATTCTTATTCAGAACAATTACCTCAAGTTAGTTAGTTTATAAAATCCCATTGAAATACATATTATTTTAATGGGATTTTATTGTATTTAGCCTCTAGTTTCCGGGAACATTTATTATTTTTTTTGTTTAATGCTTAAGTTCAATAACAATTGAATTCGAATTTAAACTTATCAATCCAAAAACATACTATTATGGGAAAAGCAAAAGTAGCAGGCAAAGAACCAAAAATGGAAAAGCTAGAGGAAGGAAAGAACTACGCATGGTGTTCGTGCGGTCATTCTTCCAATCAACCTTGGTGTAATGGGGCACATGCAGGAACTGAATTCACTCCTGTAGTCTTCAAGGCAGAAGAAACCAAAGACGCTGCTATGTGCATGTGTAAACAAACTAAAAATCCCCCCTATTGTGATGGAAGCCATGCAAGTATAGCCTAAAAATGCCGTTAGAAGTATAAGACTCCAACAGTCTTTATTACTATTTAATATAAAAAAACCTCATCGATAGTACTTTACGTCTACTGATGAGGTTTAATATTTATTTTAATACCAACTTAAAAGGTAGATCCACTTACATATTTCTTAGGTTGCACTTCTGTAATTTGTCGAATTCCTTTTTTGCTTCTTCAGTAGAAATGCTTTTAGTTCTATACCATTTATAATGTACATCTCCTACCTTTACAAAGGTTTCCATCCCTTTTGACAGTAAATACAATGACTCAAATGAATTTATAATCAATGCTTTATGTTCTTCAGAAAGCCCTTCTGTAAGGTAAGGTAAACTAGGAATCATTTTTTCCAGCCATTCAGAAGCTTCTACTTTTGGTTTTAAGTATTGCCCAAGATTTTGAGCCGTGATCTTATTTTGAACTCTCCATTGTAACCTGCTATTTTTTGTAATACAATTTCTACTTCAAAAAGAACATCAATCAACTCATCCGATATTCCTTCTCCCATAAATTCAATAGCTGCTTCTTTAAAAACATCTCTTGGATTTGCATCAGGGGTATAACAAAAACGCGTTAACATGTAGGCATTCATTCTATTGAAAGTAAAATCTGTACACCCTCTATCCCAGAAGAATGTTCTTCCATTTACGATATCGAAGCCTTTGTTTAAACCTGATTGAATGGACTTTTGCCACCACCTTGTCATTATACTAGGATAAAATCCCTGCACTAAATATTCACAATCTGTCAAACAGTTTTGATTGACCCTATTGGATGAAAATAATAGGTTTTGATCTTCCTCTGGAATAAAAGCGAAGGGTTGTAATAATGAATTTTCTTCTGGCCAAGTATTATCTTCTAAAGCAATAATATTGGGGTATTTTGCCAACACTTCATACACATTACGATGAGTAGAACTAATTTCTACCGTAAAATTAAGTCGCTTACAGGTATATCTGGAAAGGCATTTATTAATTCTATTCGCTTAAAAAGAGCAGCCTATTTATTGAAGCAAAACAAGATGAGAGTTTCGGATGTTGCTTATGCTATTGGACATTCCAACCCACATTATTTCAGTAAGTGGTTTAAGGCACAATATGGCTGTTCACCAAAGCAATTTGCTAAAGAAAATGCTGAAGTAGAAACAGCTGTTGAAGAGGATTAAATCTCCTATTTTCAATGCATAAAAAGGTCCCATAATGTGAGTATATTATAGGACCTTTTTGCATTTCATGGAATAAGAATAATGTGGTGGAGAGTCGCTATTAAGAGCACCTTTACAAGGTGTACTTTCCATTTTTCTTTTGCTTTTTATTGGGAGAATAGCCACTCTTTAGCCCATGAATTTATTCATAGGGCTACGTTTATCCTCGTTTTTAATTCTTCACTTTTCACTTAAAGTCACTAAAGACTAGGTTTATATTTCGGATTTAATTTTGTTGGAATAGGTGCATTCGTTTCTTTCCACCATTGTTCTAATTCAGCCATTAATTCCTTTACAACTTCGGGGTTTTGTTTGGCAATATTATTCTTTTCTCCTTCATCTGTAGATAAGTCATATAGCTCAATTCCTTTGTCTTCGAAATAATAATGTAACTTCCAATTCCCTTTTCTCATAGCTGATCCAGGTCTAGTTCTAAACAATGGATCTCTATGTTCAGGGACAAAACCTTTTTTCACATATGCTTGTAAATAGATTGGGAAATGCCAGAATAATGTTCTTTCTAATTTTTTGTTTTTCGACTTTAGAATAGGCATTAAATTATCACCATCAAGGTTTCCTTCATAGTTATTAATTCCGGCTACAGCCAATATAGTGGGGTAGATATCAAGGTTTGTAATTTGAACTTCTGAGGTTCTAGTTTTTTTTAATTTATTAGGCCAAACAAAGAAAAAGGGTTCTCTAATTCCACCTTCATAATAGCTACCTTTACCTGATCTTAGCGGTGTTTGTTCCGTAATACCATGTACTCCTCCATTGTCTGAAGTGAAGATAATCAATGTGTTTTCATATACTCCTTTCTCTTTTAAGCTTTCAATCAATAAACCTATATTTCTATCTAGGTTTTCAATCATGGTAGCATAATTTACATTATTATATTTTCCATCTTTTTCCTTGGATTTATACTTTGGAATAAGTGATCGAACAGGATGAATTGGGGTATGCACTGCATATGTTGAGTAATATAAAAAGAAGGGTTTATTTACCTCTTCTATAAAACCAATTGACTTTTTAGTGATGAGATCTGTAAGATAAAGGTCTCCTTCTTCTTCTAAACTTTGAACATTTTTATACGGTGGATAATAGCTTTTGGGATGTCCATTTTCTCCCCCGCCAAAATTGAAATCAAAACCAAACGTAGTAGGATCTTCACTTAGGTGCCATTTTCCTGCATGACAAGTGACATAGCCTTTCTTCTTAAGTACTTGAGGAATGATCTCAAAATCTTTTGACAATAAAGGTGTATTCTTGGTCGGAATTAATTTTCTATTCTCAGATTTCCCTCTATTTGAACTACCAACAGTATATACCCCATGTCTAGGTGTCCATTGACCCGACATCAAACATGCTCTACTTGGTGAACAATTGGCAGAAGCTGCATATCCATTGACAAACACTACTCCTTGAGCTGCTAAATTATCAATATTGGGAGTCTCGTAAAATTTGGAACCCATGTAACTTACATCTTTCCAACCCATATCATCTACATTAATTAAGACAATATTAGGTGACTTTGTCTGAGCAGTAATTTTAGTAATCGTTAGTGCTATAGATAAAAAAACAATAAGAATTACCTTACTTTGATTCAAAAAATTCATTTCTTTTAGCTTTAAGTAAATTATTAAAAAATAGTCCGTTTTCGATACTTCTGTTTATAAAGTATACTCTGGCATTGCACCATGTTGTGTACAAACGAAAGCGGAAACTTTAATTGCCTCTTGATGGATTTCTCGTAAACTCTTTTTCTCAAGTAAACCAATACACATTGTGGCTGTAAAAGCATCACCGGCTCCGATGGTATCTGCCACTTCAACTTGAGGAGTTGGAATGTATGAATTAGCCTCTTTTGTATACAGAAAAGAGCCTTTTCCTCCATTTGTTAATGCGATTAATTGTAAATCGTATGTCTCTATCAATGTTTTTAATTGCTGTTCAATATCTCCCTCTAATTCAAACATCTTTTGTAACAAAACCATCTCCTCTTCATTTAACTTCAAAATCGTAGCCTCTTCCAAAGAAGATTCTATCAACTCCTTTGAAAAATAATGTTGACGAATATTGATATCAAAAATTTTCAATGCATGATCAGGTACTAAAGAGAGTGCTTCTTGAATACTTTTTTTACTAGTACTGCCTCTTTGAGCAAGTGAACCAAAACAAATAGCATCCACTTGTTTCAATTTTTCTATGCTTTCAGCAGTAAGTTGAATATCATCCCAAGCTACCTCTTCATGAATATTATAGGAGGGCTCCCCATCATCAGAGAGTTCAACAGAAACATATCCAGTAGGTTGTACTCCTTTTGTAAGGTAACTTTGAACGTCTTTTTTTACCAATAGAGTTGAAATTTCATCACCTAAATCATCATCTCCTATTGCACTAATTACATAAGCATCTGCTCCTTGGGCTGAACAATGATAAATAAAATTTGCAGGTGCACCTCCTAAAAGTTTGCCTTGTGGAAGCATATCCCAAAGGATTTCTCCTATACCTATGATTGTAAATTTCTTCATCAATTTAGTTTACTAATTAATCCAATTTTAAAAATAAGGAAAAGATCTCTAGAAAAACACATTTTATGCATTATCACTTTATTTACCAATCAATCATTTTTTTTTACTAATACTTTCTATAGCAACCTACTACTTTTGCATCAACACAATAACACAACACAACAACAATTATTCAATAACAACACAATTAACATAAAACACACATGCAACAACTTTCTCGATTCATCATTGGAATCTTACTCTTCACGATCACTATCTCATGTAGTAATCAGATAGTAGAATCCAATAACGCTCCTGAAGAAACAGCAATTGTTATAATAGGTGCCGCATCTCGTTTTTCACAAGAGACGGCACTTATTGAACAATTAGATAAAGAAGGTCAATAGGAAGATGTTCAATTGATCGCAGGAGTAAGTGCTGGGGCCATCAACGCCGTAGTATTAAATGGTATTCTTAGCGAAAGAATCAGCACTACATAACATCCTTAATAACCTTAAGGAAGAAGATATATTTATCAACCCTGATAGAAAATTACCAGTAGACACTAGTCCACTGTCCTTTACCTTCCATCGTGTCTTTGCGGATTCAATGGATTATCATAGGGTTTCAGATCTTGAAATCCCAACAATCATATCTACAGTAAATAAAGAGGAGCGTCAACTTGTTCGTATATCAAACATTCCTGGCTTTAGAGATGAAGACAAGGTCACTGATGAGATTGTAGCAAGTATGATGGCTACCAGTGCTATGCCCGGTGTATTTCCTTCTATTAGTATTAATGATAAGGAATACATCGATGGTGGCACAAAAGAAGATATTCCGATCAACGCTGTTTTGGAATATGAACGTTTCAGAAATAAGCCTTTCAAAAGAATTATTGTCATCGGTATTCAAAGAAATTCATATACTGAATGGAATACAGAAATTGGGTTATTAGATCTTAAAGTACATCAAACCAAAACACTTGAAGGTTTCTTAGGTGGGCTTCACTACAATATGGATAGAAAGGATGTCTTAAAAGACAAATTGAAGAAATTCAATAAACAATATCCATTATCTGTCACAGAAAGAGTGGATGTTTATGTCCCTGCCATTCAAAATTTTGAATATGTACCCGTTCTAGGTTTTTATGATCAACAATATCAATATGATACGGTATTAGGATGGTCCAAAGAGCATGAACCTCTTCCATTATCCTTTTATTTAAACCATACACTAATTGGTCATACAATTGCAAAATAGATTAAGATTTCATAAAAAAAGAGGTTATTTCAGTAGTTGGAATAACCTCTTGCTATTTATCTTTTATTTAAAGTAACAGTCTATTTTGTTAGTGCTTATGTGGTTTTTAGATGGGCCGTGAGACACGATAAATCGTGCCTCTACAAGGGGGTACTTTCAATTGTTCTTCTGTTCTTTTTTTGAAAAAATAGCCAACCTCAAGCCCTTGAATTTATGCATGGGGATACGTTTGTTGGCGTTTTTAATTCTTCAATTTCATTGAAGCATTGTGGTTTGTAAGACTGTCTCTTTTTCTTCTAATTTTAATTAAAGGTCAAATTCCTTTTTATATAACCACTCAGGGATATATTCTGAACTGACATTGATCTTTACACCTCTATCATAGGCCATAGTAACGGGAGCCAAGAGGAGCCAACTGACCCATCCTTTTGAGGCATCGGCTGAATGATCGGTATCATCACTTTCATCTGAATAATACTCTTGATGAAGTCTTAAGGCTTTTTCTAACTCTTTATTAAATAAGTCATCGTCTTTACGGAAAAGTGCATCGTATACACATAAAAGGGGTTCAAATTGATTTAATACAAATTCTGCTGCAAATTTTTCACCAAGGTAATTCCCTACAAATGGTTCTGTGGCTTCAAAGGCTTTGATGGTCAAGGCTTGTGTAGGGTTTTCTATTGCTTTAAAAAATTGAATAAGGACATGATCCAATTTATCATATTTAGCATTTGAAAGCCTAAAGTGTTCTTCTTTGGCTTTCAACATCAAATCAAAACCTGCCCTATCCCTTAGCACAATAAAAATACTTAAATATCTTAACCAAGAATTAAAGTCCACTAAAAGTTTTAATCCCTTAGGTGCTTTCACTTGATGTGTTTTTCCTTCTTCCAAACTTATCTCTACCATTTCTTCTGGATGGTAAGCTAAGGTATAATGTGCTTTGGCAAAGCGTTTAATTAAGGAAAGAAAAAAGATTTGTTCTTCTTTGTGGTTATCACCTTCTAGGACTGATAATTGAAAAAATTTATCTAAAAATCCTCTGGTATATAATCCTATTCTATCTGTATCTTCAATAAAAGTATTTTCTACAAAATACTCTTTAAGCTTTTTTTTCTCTTTGTTTATATTTTTATAAACCCGTTCTTTATTATTTGATCTATGCGTCTTATTTCTTGAAATATGTATCATATTATTGTTTGTTAAACTCTAGTTTAAACTTTGATATTTTCGTAGGCTTTAATGCCCCTGTATTTGTATTAAATTCTTGTTTGACTAGGAGGTAGTCTATTTTTTTATCTTTGTAAGCATCTAATAAATCATCTGCTAAATCTTGAGCATTTTGATCTCCTTTTTCCTTCATATGAGCTATACTACTTAAAAGGTATTCATCTGTTCCTTGTTCGTAGTTTTTTTGTTTATACAAACGAGTACCAATTCTTGAACTTCCCCCTTTTGCCTCTACAATTATAAATTTATTGTTTTTAGTATCATAATAAATTCTATCAAATTGACCTGATTTACCTGGCATTACAAATTCGAGAGGTTCCATTGAAGTATCTTTGTATATTTTGGGGATTAATTCATCGGAGGCTTTTTCTGCTTTGCTTTTTTTGAAAAGATAGCCAACCTCAAGCCCTTGAATTTATGCATGGGGAGACGTTTGTTGGCGTTTTACATTCTTCATTATGCACTTTTCATTATTTGCTTGTGGTTTGGAGACACGATAAATCGTGCCTCTACAAGGGGATACTTTCAATTGTTCTTCTGTTCTTTTTTTGAAAAAATAGCCAACCTCAAGCCCTTGAATTTATACATGGGGAGACGTTTGTTGGCGTTTTACAGTATTCATTATGTACTTTTCATTATTTGCTTGTGGTTTGGAGACACGATAAATCGTGCCTCTACAAGGGGGTACTTTCAATTGTTCTTCTGTTCTTTTTTTGAAAAGATAGCCAACCTCAAGCCCTTGAATTTATGCATGGGGAGACGTTTGTTGGCGTTTTACAGTATTCATTTTTCATTATTAAGTTTTCTACTCTTTCAACTTCAATATATAAGGAGAAAATATTGAACTAAACTTTTTGTTCGTATGTTTTTTTGATAAGCCTGATTTATATTTTGACTAATTTTTATGTCTTTACTCTTCACCACAAATACATCTATTTATTCTCTGTTCCTTTTTGGGGTGATGCAGTTTGTTTTTATAACTTCTTTTTCACAGTCGATCAATATCAATGTAGGTGGTGAAACAGGAACAGTGGACAGTGGTGAACCTGTTCCATTAGTAGAAAGTTATTCCAAGAATGGTAGTAGTAGTGTAGAAGATGGTAATGGTGCTTATACATCCAATAGTTTACATTCTATCTCTGCGATAAGTGCCTCTTCATGGGCTAGAGAAGGCAATTATGTATTGAAATTTTACGCTGATGGAAGCAATTATCCCAACAATGATTACGCTTATCGAGCAGAGTTAGCCAACAGTACTTCCTCCATTGCATTTTCTCCTGGTGATGAACGGTATTATAGTTTAAGTTTTTTTGCTCCTGATTCTATTTGGGACAATGCTACCCAATATTCAACTGTCATTTCACAATGGAAACAATATGGTGGTGGTGACCCTAATGCTGAAATTCGATTAAGTAATACAGGCGATTATCGACTAACTGCAAGGAGTGTTCGTCATTGGGTAAGTATTGATGATGAAGGAGATGTTATTGGTTATGCTACTCCTGGTGAATGGAATGATTTAAAATATTATGTCAAACACTCTCAAGGTAGTGATGGTGTCTTAAAAGTCTGGCTCAATGGTGAATTAGTATTTACACACACAGGTCCTACGCTCTATAAAAATGAACAAGGCTATATCAAATTTGGTATGTATACTGAAATACGAGACGAAAGAACATTATATTTTGATGGTATAAATATTACGGATAGTATAACTGTTTCAATGGATACTTGGGCGACCGATCAGGCTCATTTACCAACGATTACTTTAACGAACCCTCTTGATTCTGCTCATCTTCCAACAGGATCAACATTTGCTCTTTCGGCTACAGCAAGTGATCCAGGTGGAAAAAAATTGGGTACATCAGGTAATATTGAATTTGTAGAATTTATCGCTAATAATGTCTCCATCGGCATTGATTATACCAGCCCATACACCGTAAATTGGAGTCCCTCTGACGGACCTTATACTTTAAAAGCAATTACAATGGATAGTGATAGTAATTATGCCGTTTCATCCATTCATGACATTTATATAGGTCCAAAGCCTCCAACCGTAGAAATAACTTCACCCACTCATTTAACCAATTATAGTTCACCTCAAACGATCACTATCAATGCAAGTGCAAGTGATGTTGATGGTACAGTCGCTCAAGTAGAATTTTTTGTAGATAGTACTTCATTAGGAACTGATACAAGTTCTCCATTCTCAATAGATTGGGTAGCTTCGACTTCTGGTGCCTATATTTTAAGTGCGAAAGCAACTGATTTAGACAGTAAAGTTTCCGAAATAGATTCCATTGGTGTTACCATTGGGGCAAGTATTGATACGGCAACGCTAACATCAATTCATGATGCTACGATTCGTGAACATTATCCTTCTTCTACTGGAAACTGGTCTAAAGTTGAGGTATATGGTAAACAAAATGCCAATATTGTCGGTATTTTTAAATTCAATCTTGCATCGATAATTGACGAACCTGAAGTTAGGAGTGCCAAATTAAAAGTATATGTCAATTCATTAGATTCCCCTATCACTTTAAAGGCCTTTTCTGCAACAGGTGATGATTGGGATGAAAGTACCGTAACATGGAATAATGGACCTACTAAAGGGAGTGAAGTAGCTGAATTATCTATATCCTCTTCCGGAAGTTATGTAGAATTTGATGTCAAAAGTTACGTGAGAGATAAATTTTCAAGTTCTGATACATTGATTACAATTTGGCTAGAAGAAACAACACTTTCACAGGTTCAAACCTATTTTGATAGTAAATCAAGAACAAATGTTCCCAAGCTTGAAATCATCACGAGTAGTATTGGTGGCGCTGATATATTTGAAGAGGATGAAGAAAATGATAATCAACAAAACAACAATTATGTTGCTCCTACATTAACCATAACTGCTCCTGCCAACGCCGCTTCTTATACTCTAGGAAATTCTGTTTCTATTACGGCAAGTATTACAGACCCAAATAACGAATTCCAAAGAATTGCTTTTTTTGAGGACAATACATTGATTGGCTATGATTCTACTACACCTTACACATTACAATACATTCCTCAAACAACAGGTACTAAAAAAATCGTACTTTATGCCCTTTATCAAAATGATATTGCCGCAGATTCTATCAATATCACTATTGCTCAAGCAGCACAAGCTGGAGGAGATACAACAGAACTCACAGCCACAGATGATGTGACTATTCGTGAAGGGAGCGTAAATTTAAATGGTAATTGGTCCAAAGTAGAAATATATGGTAAATCAAATGATCATAGGATTGGTTTATTTAAGTTTAATATTAGTTCACTGTTGAGCGAAACAGATATTACTTCGGCTAAACTGAGAGTATATACGAGTACTTTTAATACTAATATTGATATTGCTACATACAAAGTAATTGGGGATACTTGGGCAGAGAGCAGTGTCACTTGGGGAACAAAACCCACCAAAAGTAGTCTCATTACAACCACAACTTTTAATGCACTAAATCAATATTTTGAAATTGATGTCACTCAATATTTGGAAGATAAAATCCAAAATACAGATAGTAACATTTCCTTTTGGTTAGAAGATACAAATGCTGGACAGAATCAATTAAAATTTGACAGTAGAACACAATCTAATCCACCTCAACTCAGGGTAATCAGTGGAAATGGTCAAGATCTTCCTGTTGAGTTATATGAATTTAAAGCTATTGCTAAGGAAGATCATACGCTTATTCAATGGTCAACTTTAACGGAAATTAACGCTGACTATTTCAAGCTTTTTGTCTCCAGGGGTTTAAATTATTGGAAAGAAATAGGTGAGTTTAAAGCACAAGGTAATTCTAATAAAAGGATTGATTATTCATTTGAAGATTATGATTTACAAAGGCATTATCAAACTTTAAAATATAAATTAATTCAATACGATTTAGATGGTCAATTTCAAGTTTATGGTCCTATTTTAATTCAAAATAATAAGGATACAAAAACGTTATCTCTTGAAGTAAATATTAATCCTATATCCCATCAATCTACTTTATCATTACAGAACATAAGCAACTCAAAAATCACACTTCAAGTCTATAATCATAAAGGTCAACAGATGTATTATGAGGTTTTGAATGTAGATAATTATCGTACCATGATTTCTATTGAAAAGTTATATCATTTACCTCCAGGTATTTATCATCTGAAAATTATTGATGGGAAAGAATTCATTAGCAAAAAAATTGTGAGAAATTAGTTTGTAAGTAGTAGCGTTTATAAATCTTTTGTGGTAAGGATTGTGGGGCATGAGGTATGCTTTCAATGTTACTTCTGCTTTTTTTTGGAAGATTAAACACTTTCAAGATCATGAATTTATTATTGGAGATACGTGTATTGAC
>NZ_JBSWYJ010000013.1:0-156293 GCF_056161045.1 Flammeovirga sp. AWQ4_249 | reverse complement strand
TTTCAAATTTGTGGGGCGTACTGGATTCGAACCAGTGACCCCCTGCTTGTAAGGCAGGTGCTCTAAACCAACTGAGCTAACACCCCAATTTTCACTTCATAAAGTAAACTTGGTGGGACGTATTGGATTCGAACCAATGACCCCCTGCTTGTAAGGCAGGTGCTCTAAACCAACTGAGCTAACATCCCAAAACTTGTTTTGATTGACACCGTTTGTGTCATTGCGAGTGCAAAGGTAAGACTCGATCTTGGATATACAAACAATCTTTTGTAAAAAAAAATCAACAGATTATTTGAGGACTGAAATTCAAGCGTATAGAAATGTATATTTTTCAATAAAATTATTCCTATACGCTTGTAAAGTGATTATTTCTTTAACTTCTTCAACACTTTTTCTGCAATTGTATCACCAATTGCCATTGAAGAAGTTGCAGCAGGAGACGGTGCATTTAATACATTAATCATGCGATCTTCTTCTACAAATAAGAAATCATCAATAAGCCCACCATTTTTATCACATGCCTGTGCTCTTACACCTGACCCTCCAACTTTAAGGTCAGATTCTTTTAAATCAGGCAATAAACGTTGTAAAGCTTTGGTAAATGCTGTTTTAGAATAAGATCTATAAACTTCACCTAAACCTGTAGGCCAATATTTTGAGGCTACTTTAAGAAATCCTTTCCAAGTCAAAGATTCAAAAAGTTCACTTACATTAACATCTGTCTTTTTATACCCTTCTCTTCTGTAAGCTAAAACTGCATTAGGGCCAGCTTCAACTCCTCCATTTATCATTCTTGTAAAGTGAACTCCCAAGAATGGGAATGCAGGATCAGGAACAGGGTAAATAAGATTTTTCACTAAGTAATGTTTACTTGGCTTAATCTCATAATACTCCCCTCTAAAAGGAATAATACGAACATCTAATTGTTTTAATGCTAATTGTGCTACTCTATCGCTATATAAACCTGCACAATTCACAACTAGATGAGAACGGTAGGTATCTCTATTTGTAGTTATCTCAACTCCAATACTACCTAACCTTATATCTTCAACCTTATTATTGAACTTTACTTCGCCTCCATAACGAGTCTCAAACACTTCTTTATATTTCCTTGTCACTTCGGTATAATCAATGATACCTGTTTGAGGAATATGAAGACCTGCTATACCTGTACAGTAAGGTTCGTATTCTTTAATTTCAGAAGAGGACAAACGTTTGATACCTTTCAAACCATTTGCAATACCTCTATCATATAAAGTATTAAGATTTTCTAATTCTTTTTGATCAGTTGCAACGACTATTTTTCCGCAAAGGTCATATTTAACACCTTCTTCATCACAAAACTTGATCAATTGATTGTAACCTTCAATGCAATTTAATGCCTTATGGCTCCCTGGCTTATAATATAAACCTGAGTGAATCACACCACTGTTATGTCCAGTTTGATGTTGTGCGACATCACCTTCTTTCTCCAACACTAAAACTCTTAACTCTGGAGATTGTTGTTTGATTTTCATTGCAGATGCCATTCCCACGATACCAGCACCCACAATGATTACATCATACACCATTGTTAGATTGTTTATTAATTATCTTAAAAAGACAATGAGTTGAAGTTAAAAACCACAACTCATTGTCAAACTATATTTATCAGCTTATACAGCTGTTTCTTTCTTGAATAATTCTAAGAAATCGGTTACTGACATTGTTCCAATATCACCTTCTCCTTTCTTACGAACTGAAACTGCTTTACCGTCCATTTCTTTTTCACCTACAATTAACATGTAAGGTGTTTTTTGAACTTCTGCATCACGGATTTTTCTACCGATTTTCTCAGCTCTAGCATCAACATTACCTGTAAACCCTGCTTCTTCTAATTCACTCATCACACCATAAGCGTAATCATTATATTTATCAGAAACTGGAAGAATTGTAAATTGTTCAGGAGCTAACCAAAGTGGGAAATTACCGCCAGTATGCTCAATTAAGATCGCAATGAAACGTTCCATTGATCCGAATGGAGCTCTGTGAATCATTACTGGACGTTTTAATGAGTTATCAGAATCTTTATATTCTAATTCAAAACGTTGAGGTAATTGATAATCCACTTGAATAGTACCCAACTGCCAAGATCTACCTAAAGCATCACGTACCATAAAGTCTAATTTAGGACCGTAGAATGCAGCTTCACCATATTCTACAACTGTCTTCAAACCTTTTTCTGCTGCAACCTCTTCGATATCTTGCTCAGCTCTATCCCAATCCGCTTCATTACCAATATACTTCGCTCTATCTTCTTGATCTCTCAAAGAAATTTGAGCTAAATAATCATCAAAACCTAAAGATTTAAATACATATAAAACTAGGTCGATTACTTTACCAAATTCTTCTTTTACTTGATCAGGACGACAGAATAAGTGAGCATCATCTTGTGTAAAACCACGAACCCTTGTCAAACCATGTAATTCACCTGATTGCTCATATCTATATACAGTACCAAACTCCGCTAAACGAACTGGTAAATCTCTGTAAGATCTTGGGCGAGAACGATAAATTTCACAGTGATGAGGACAGTTCATTGGTTTCAATAAATACTCTTCACCTTCATGTGGAGTATGAATTGGCTGGAATGAATCTTCACCATATTTAGCATAGTGACCAGAAGTAACATAAAGGTCTTTCGAACCAATATGAGGAGTAACTACTTGTTGGTAACCTGCTTTTTGTTGAGCTTTTCTTAAGAAATTCTCTAATCTCTCTCTTAAAGTAGTACCTTTTGGTAACCATAGTGGTAAACCTTGACCGACTCTTTGAGAGAAAGTAAATAAGTCTAACTCTTGACCTACTTTTCTATGATCTCTTTTCTTTGCTTCCTCTAATTTCTCTAAGTACTCTGTTAATTCCTTTGCTTTTGGGAATGTAATACCGTAGATACGAGTTAACATTTTATTTTTCTCGTCACCTCTCCAGTAAGCTCCTGCAACAGACATTAATTTAATTGCTTTGATAAAGCCTGTGTTAGGAATGTGTGGTCCACGACATAAATCTGTAAATGCACCTTGCTTATAGAAAGTGATTGATCCATCATCAAGACCTTCTAATAAGTCTAATTTATAAGGATCTTCTTTTTCTTCGAAGTATTTTACTGCATCAGCTTTAGAGATATCTTCACGAATGTAAAGATTCTTTTGCTTTGCAAGTTCTTTCATTTTCTTCTCTACTTCACCTAATTCTTCTGAAGAGAATTCATGATCACCGAAATCTACATCATAGTAGAAACCATTTTCGATAGAAGGACCAATACCTAATTTCACACCAGGATATAAAGCTTCTAAAGCCTCTGCCATTAAGTGAGCTGAAGAGTGCCAGAAAGTTGACTTTCCGTCCGTGTCATTCCACGTTAATAATTTTACATTTGAGTCTGCGGTCAATGGTCTGGTAGCATCCCAAACTTCTCCATTTACTTCTGCTGCTAGTACATTTCTAGCCAATCCTTCACTGATGCTTTTTGCAACATCAAGAGAAGACGCTCCGCTTTCGAACTCTCTTACCGAATTATCCGGTAATGTAATTTTAATCATTGTGGTATATAAATTTTAAATTTTAAATCCTCCCATTTGTGCCCCTACAACTGACCACAAGTTTTGCTGTGAGAATTTGAGGCTGCAAGCTACGATTTTTACAACTTAATTCACAATGATTAATAGCAATATAAATCCTAATAATACAAAAACTCCTTGAGTAATCGCTCAAGGAGTTTTCTTTATTTTATTCTGCTTCGCCGTTCAAGCGCCATGATTTCCATTTATCACCAACCTCTTCACTTACGTTGGTTTGAGGTGTCTGTGTTTTATTATTTATTGTTACCGAATAAATACTGATTGTTTGGGATAAATATTCAGACAGTTCCTGATATGATATATCCCCATTTGTTTCTTTGATTTTTTCAGTTAAATAATAGGTAAATAGGCCATGTTGTTTAGCTTTATAAGGTAAAGAAGATTCTTTCCCAGAACTTGCTGTAAATACAACTAAGTTTTTAGATGTTTTCTCTTCTTTTGGCACTACTTTAAAGCCTCTTGCTTCAACTAAACCAGATTGTCTTGCACCTCCACTAAAACATGCATCAATAAATGCAGTCACTTTTTTAGGATTGTGTTCCGTCAATTGAGCATATACCTTTTTTAAACTAATAGCTTCGTATTCTAATTCCGTTCCGTTTCCATCAACAGGAATTAAATAAGGTGTTTTAGTTTTTTCATCTGGATATCCATGACCAGCATAATAGAAGTAGATTTCCATCTTGTCACCTAATAATGCAGAAACTTTACTAAGCTTAGACAAACCTCTTCTCATTTTAATAAAAGTTCCATCTTCAATATAAATGATGTTTTCTTCTGGAACTCCTAATACATTTTTTGCTAAGTCTTTAAATTCTCTAGCATCATTAGATGCATATAAAACATCAGCTTCAGCATTAATTTCAGTTTGATATTGAGAATAATGCTCGTTTCCAATAATTAAAGCCCATTTATATAAGCTATTTGTAGTAGATGGCTTTTTTGCAGCAACAGGTAATGTTGTTGCTGTACTAGAAGGCACTTGAGCTACTACTGGCTGAGGTTTTACGTAATTTACAGAATTGAATTGACTTTCTGTACTTCCAGAAGCATTAGAAATAACTACAGAATATGTATTTGCACCTTCATTTAAAAGTACATTTTTGGATAGTTTTAAAGAATAATTATCACCTTCTTTTTTAACATAGTTCAAAAGTTCAGTTTCATTATACTCAAATAAACTATTCCCTTCTTTTAAAATTGAAACACTTACTAATGGGATTTCAGAAGTTGCAGTTATAGCTAAGTTAATCGTTTCTTCTCTTGACGAAGTCGCTAGATTATTTAAAGTAATAAGTGGCTTAGCATATTCTCTTGTATTGATTTTTTTGATTGTTTCAACTTCATCATGATCAATATTTAAAGATTTTGCATCCATCACAAATATTTTCTTAGCATTTAATGTTGTACTAGCAATCATATCTTTTTTATCTGAAAAATCAACTGATAAAACAAAGTCTTTTTGCTTCTCAGATTTATAGATAATCTTACCTGTTGCCAACTCTGCTAACACAACATACCCGTCATGTGAACCACTTAATAGGTATTTGTTATCTGGAGTAATATCTATTGTTTGAATCCATTTCTTGTGGTAACGAAATGCATTTTCTAATTCATTACTTTTGGCATCCCAAACTTTAATATTTTTATCATCACCACAAGTCACGAAATATCTCCCATCAGTACTAATTAAAAGATCTCTTAGAAAACCTTTATGTGCTTGAATAGTATTTTGAAGTTGGCCTGACTCTACATCCCAAACATACATTTTACCCGTTTTTTCACCCGCAATAATTGTTTTACCATTTGGGCTAAGAGCTACTGATAAAATTTCTGTTTTTGCTCCTTCAAATGTCTTAACAGGAGTTACAGAATTTACATTCCACATAACGACTTTACCATCTTTGCCACCACTGACAAAAGAATTATCTTTACTAGAAACAGAAATTGATGTAACATCAGATTTATGAAACTTATAAGTATTAACTACAACATTAGATTGTTTATCAAATATAGTAATCAATTTGTCTTTACCTCCTGAAATTATATAGCGACCATCACTAGAAAATTTTACATCCAAAGGTGTATCTTTTACTTTATACTCAAATAATTTTGAATTATTTTCTGTATTGTAAATCGACATTTTACGGTTAAAGCCCCCTGAAACCAAAAATTGCCCATCATGACTAAAATTTAGACATGTAGGCAATTGATTTTTGGTTTCAAAGACGCTTTTTAATGTTATTGATTGCCCGAATAAGTCGACAAAGTTCAAGCAAAACAAAATTAAAAAAAGAGTCTTTTTCATAATATTTTATTATAGTGATTTAGATTTAAAAGCACTAATTCTAATCCCACCTTGTAGCATCATCATATCTTGGTATGAATCCATCACACTATATCCACCTTGGAAATATAATGATAAGTTTTTACCAAGGGCATAATCAATACCTACACCTGGGATTAAACCAAAGTAAATTTCTGAATCTACATCATCTTGGTCACCAGTTACCACCTCTCTCTGTTGATCTGAATCAGAAACAACTAAATTACCGTCAAAATCTTGTTCATAATAAACAGTAGAAGAGTTGAATTCAATTTCGTAACCTGTAGTAAAGTTTAAGTGCGCTTCTGTGAATAAATAGAATTTCAGTTTATTTCTAGGATTCAAATAAAATTTAGGTACGATACCAATGTCAAATGTAAAGAAATGTCCCTCTCCAGTACTTTGACTTTCATGCGCGTAGTAAGGATTATATTCTTTAGCATAATAACCAGCATCTCCAGTATATGTATAATCCTCTCCATTAATATGATCATAATAACTCGGTTCAAAATAATCATCGGTATTATAAAATCCTGAATAGTACTCTTCTTCAGTTAAGTAACTGTATGAATTCATGTCTGCATAATCATATGCATAATAGTTCATGTAAGTAAATCTAAAAAGACCTTCAACTGAAAAACGAGATGAAAAGTTGTACTGTAAACCTGCACTTAGACCAAAACCACTACTTTGTTCTGTATATGAGTAAGAATACTCTTCAGAAATATCATCATAATATGTATCGTAATAGCCATAATAATCATAAGATTCACGTCCTACATCCGCCGAAGGGCCCATATGTGTGAAAGATGATACTGAGAAGTTTAATGAAACTTTGTTCTCATATTGGGCAAAAGTATCTACACTAGAGAGCAGCATTGAAACAAAAATCAATGCAAAAAATTTGATTTTTTTCATAAGTAAAGAATGATGAATTTTATGAAATTGTAAAGATTAAAAAATTGCTTCAGTCGACAATAAGCATTAAACTATCTTTTACAAACTTAAGAATATTTTCTTTTTATTTCCAAAATAAAATACCCAAAAAAGTTAAAAAAAATATCAGAAGGTTAATAAAAAAATAGTTTTATGCCTAAGTTTTAATAAATTCGCATACTAATTTCATTATTTAGATTTATTTAAAAACTGTCCAACTTTTTACAAGACAAACATTCACATGCAACGATTAAACGAGATTCTAAGTATTATTGATGGCTACATTGGTGGTTCATTTTGGTTTGTAGCTTTATTATTACTGACGGGTCTATTTTTTACAATTTATTTAAGATTTCCTCAAATACGATTTTTTTCACATGCTATTAACGTAGTCAGAGGTAAATACGATGAAGCTGATGACGAAGGTGATACATCACATTTTCAAGCTTTAGCAACAGCCTTATCAGGTACAGTTGGAACAGGTAATATTGCTGGTGTGGCTTTAGCTATTCATTTAGGTGGACCTGCAGCATTATTTTGGATGATCATTACAGCCTTCTTTGGTATGACTACAAAATTTGTAGAAGTAACATTATCACACAAATACAGAGAAAAAACAGCTGACGGTACTATGGCAGGCGGCCCTATGTATTTCATGAAGAATAAGTTAAACATGAAATGGATGGCTGTTTTATTTGCCATTGCAACTGTATTATCATCATTTGGCACTGGTAACTTACCACAAGTAAATAGTATCGCTTCATCAATATATGCAACTTTTGGAATTGATCAATATATCACTGGTGCTGTACTAGCGGTATTTTTAGCATTTGTAATTTTAGGTGGTATTTCTAGAATTGCAGCTGTAACTGAAAAATTAGTTCCACTTATGGCTGTGATTTATTTCATCGGTTGTTTAGCGGTTATCTTCTATAACATTGAAAATATTCCTCATTCAATTAATCAAATCGTAAGTGATATTTTCTCTGGAACTTCCGCTACTGGTGGTTTCTTAGGAGCGACTTTAGCATATGCTTTCAATAGAGGTGTCAATAGAGGTTTATTCTCAAATGAAGCAGGACAAGGTTCGGCTCCTATTGCCCACGCATCAGCTAAAACAAAAGAACCTGTTTCTGAAGGTATGGTTGCTATCTTGGAGCCATTTATTGATACAATCATCATTTGTTCATTAACTGGTTTAGCGCTATTATCTTCAAATGTATGGAGAGAGAAAGTTGATAATACATTCCAACAAACAGATTTACAGGTTTTAAGTTCTAAATATGATGACAGTAAAACTAATCCTAATAATGATAGAGATAAATTAGCTTTTCATATTAGTGGCAAGGAAAAATTACCAACATATACAGGTGAGTTAACGGTAGTTAATGGTGAGATAAAAAGTACGGTTACTTTATTACATGCTCGCTCTTTAGCGGAAGATGTAACTGTAATGCTAGAAGGAGAAAAGTACAATGGTAAATTAAATGTTAAAAATGGTATTGTAGAATGGAAATCAAATCTAGTGATTCAAGGTAAGTCCTTAATTCACTCTGCTCCATTAACAAGTTTAGCCTTCACTAGAAGTTACTTTGGTGAAGCAGGTAAATATATTGTTTCTATTGGTTTATTATTATTTGCTTTCTCAACAGCAATTTCTTGGTCATATTATGGTGATAGAGCCATGACATTCTTGTTAGGCCCTAAATCTGTAATTTATTATAGAGCTGTCTATGTCTTTGCATTCTTCATTGGTTCATTTGCTGATACAACAATTATTTGGACACTTTCAGGAATTACAATAGCATTAATGACTATTCCAAACTTAGTAGGTATTATCATTCTAAGGAAAGATATGAAAGGAAGTCTTAAAACCTATTGGGAACACATGGAAAATAAATTTGGAATCAAAAACTAAGGATTCTAAAGTTTTAAAATAGAAAAAGGTTTTGTCATTCATTTGGCAAAACCTTTTTAATTAAAAACAAAAACGCCCAATATTTACATATTGGGCGTTTTACTTTATGTAAGTAACATAAAGACGTAAATAAGTTATTATTTACGATTTCAACCAGCTATGAAGACCAAAGGATTGAAACAGAATTTCAACTTTTGGTTTATCAAATATATAAATATTTTTTAATAGAGTTTACATAACAAATGTTAAGATACTCGTAAATATTAAAAATAATGAATGTTTTTAACGTAAAGTTACAATTGTAACACCTGCACCTCCTCTATCTGGATGATCATCTGAAACATTTTTGATTCCTCTAAATGATTTTAAATGATTCCTTACCACCTCTCTCAAAGCTCCAGTACCTTTTCCATGAAGAATTCTCACCGAATTTTCACCAAGCATAAGGGCGGTATCCATAAAATCATCTAATTCATACATTACTTCTTCAGCTCTTTTCCCTCTTAAGTCTAATTGAGAATTAAAATCAATTCTTCTTTGTGTAAGATTTGATGCAGCACTTTGAGTAGAAGTCTTTTCTCTTGTTTCTTTTCTGAACTCTTTTTTAGAAATTCTTTCTAGACGATTTAACTTTACTTTTGTTCTTAAAGAACCAATAATAATCTCAGCCTCTTTCGCCGTTAATGCAGCAACTTCACCAATGGATCCCTGCCCTTTAATTCTAACAGCATCACCAATTGTAATCGTACCACCAATAACTTCATATCGAGTTTCTTCTTCTTTTTGAGCTGCTGATGCAAGTTTCTTAGAAGGTTGGTTACTATTTTTGAAGTTCTCTATATTCTTACGAAGCTCTTTTGTTTTTTCTTTATCAGCATTCGTTTCTCGAATCTCCTTAATTGTCAATTCTATCTTTCGATTGGCCGTATCTAAAACTTTTTGAGCGTCTTTACGGGCTTTATCGATGATATTTTGTTTTTTATTTTGAAGTTCTAATGATTTAGATTCAAACTTTTCAGTTGCTGATTTTAGCTTCTGTTCTAATCTCTTTACTTCTTTATTTTTCTTTGCAAACTCCTTCTTTTCCTCTTCAAGATTACGAAGTAATTCTTCCATACTGATTTTTTTACGACCAGCTTTATGACGAGCAATATTTAACACTTTTTTAGGAAGACCAATTTTTTGGGCAATCTCTAAGGCGAATGAACTACCAGGCTGTCCTTGTTCTAATTTATAAAGAGGACTCAGATTTTCAACATCATACCTCATCGCACCATTTTGAAGTCCATTTTGCTTTTCAGCATAAAACTTAAGGTTAGCGTAGTGTGTTGTGATAACTCCCCACATGTTTTGATGGTTCATTTGCTCAAGAATAGACTCAGCAATAACACCACCTAATTCAGGCTCAGTTCCAGAACCAAATTCATCAATTAGAATTAAAGACTTTGCTCCTCCTTTCTTTAACATCGCTCTCATATTCGTTAAATGAGATGAATACGTAGATAAGTCATTTTCTAACGATTGATCATCACCATAGTCCATCATTATATCTTCAAAAACACCCATTTTTGAACCTTCCATCATTGGTACTAGCATACCACATTGGAACATATATTGAACTAGGGCTACAGTTTGCATCGCAATTGACTTACCACCTGCGTTAGGTCCAGATATTAAAAGAATTCTACCTCTTTCAAGGTCCAATTCGATTTTTTGGCGTACAACGGCATCTTTTTTTCCTTGATCTGTAAAAGACCAGAGTAAAATTGGATGAGCAACATGATACCAAGCCACTAAAGGTTCATCTACAATTTCAGGTTGAATAGCCTCTTGCTGCATTGCAAAATTAGCTTTAGCATTAATAAAGTCTATAATCCCTAAATAATTGTTGCCTTTACGCAAACCTGGTACTTGAGGTCTAATTTTATGTGTAATTTCGGTTAAAATTCGAATAACCTCTTGTCTCTCACGTAACTCAAGATCTTTAATTGCATTATTTAATTGCAATAACTCTTGAGGCTCGATAAAAACTGTTTGTCCTGTAGAGGAAGCATCATGCACAAATCCCGTTACATGTCTTTTATGTTCTGCAGGTACCGGGACAACAATTCTACCCTCTCTGACTGTTGGAATAGCATCTTCTTTAGCATATCCTTTTTTCTTCATCTGTTGAATCACAGACGCAGTTCTTGACCTTAATGAAGATAATTCTTTATGTAATGCCCTACGAATATTTACTAATTCAGGAGAAGCATTATCTCTAACTTTTCCTTTATCATCCAAGATCATGTCAATTTCGTGCAGAATCATTGTATCAAATTCTACACCTTCACTGATCTTTACTAATTCAGGATATAAAGAAGGATCTACACTATTGAAAAAAGTCAGGCACTCTTTCAAAGTGGTTAATGCTGTTTTTAAATCAAAAAGCTCTTCCTCTAATAAGAAAGCATTTACAATTTCAACTTTATCTAAAAATAGACCTACATCTATAAACCCAGAATGAGGAAAAGACTCCCCAGCCTCATATATATTTACACACTCATGTACTTGAGCAATTCTTTGTCTTATAAATTTTGGATCTGAAGTAAAACGCATTTTATCCACATAACTACGTCCGACTTCACCATTACATTTATCCTTTAAAAGTTCTCTCAGTTTATCAAAACCAAGTTTTTCTTCTAAATTTTGAGGATATAACATATCTATATATTACTTAATTTTTTATTTCAATTTGGATTACAAAGATGATGAATAGTTTATGATTTTAATAATGTCTTATTCATCAGTTTTAATAAAAAAAGGATTCATTTCTGAATCCTTCTTTGATTTATCTTAAATTCTCTTTCATCAATTGAACTTCTTTTTCTAATTTTTCATACCACTCTGCTCCATACTTTGAAGTTAATGGACCTTTCAAGAATTTATAAACAGGCACTTTTAACTCTTGTCCAAGTACACATGCATCTGAACAAATTTCCCATCTGTCATAATTAACAGCATCATATGCTTCATATTTTGTAATTCTTGCTGGATATAAATAACATGAGATTGGTTTTCTATACTCAATCTTCTTATCTAAATATGCTTTCTCAATAGCACAATGAAGGTACTTTTTTTCGTCATAAATGGCATAAGCACATTCCCTATTATTAATGGTTGGCGTTGAAAAATCTCCTTCAAAATCTTTAATATACTTGCCCTGCTTTTCAACCTCAGCAATTCCTTCAGGAGACATATATGGTTTTACTTTTTCATATACATCCTCCATAATTTCTAACTCATCTTCATTTAAAGGTGCTCCAAGGTCTCCCTCTACACAACAAGCCCCTTTACATTTGTCTAAGTTACAAACGAATTCCTCGGTCATCATATCGTCACTAAGGACAACTTTATCAACTACAATCACAGTATTTAAAGATTGGTTTATATTCTTTTTTCTAATTACAAAAAACGAATATTCTGATCAAAAAAGCTTAAATTTTCTCGTTAACTTTTGAAAATCGAGCATAAAAAAAAGGGATTGCATTGCTACAATCCCTTTTTATCTATATTAAAGTCTACTTATACAGAAACATTATTTTCTCTTAAAGCATCATTTAATGAAGTCTTTTTGTCTGTGCTTTCTTTTCTTTTACCGATAATGATTGCACAACCTACTTGGTACTCACCAGCAGGGAATTTCTTAGTATAGCTACCTGGAATTACCACAGATCTTGGAGGTACATAACCTTTGTATTCTACTGGTTCATCACCTGTTACATCGATAATTTTTGAAGATGCAGTTAACGTAACATTTGCTCCCAATACTGCTTCTTTACCAATGTGAACACCTTCCACTAAGATACAACGAGAACCAACAAAAGCACCGTCTTCGATGATAACTGGAGCAGCTTGAACTGGCTCTAATACACCACCTACACCAACACCACCAGAAAGGTGAACATCTTTACCAATTTGTGCACAGCTACCTACAGTTGCCCAAGTATCTACCATTGTACCTGAATCAACATAAGCACCAATATTAACATATGAAGGCATCATGATTACTCCTTTGTTCACGAATGAACCGTAACGAGCGATAGCGTGAGGTACTACTCTAACACCTTTTTCAGCATAATCACCTTTTAAAGGAATTTTATCATGGAATTCGAAAGGACCTACTTTAATAGTTTCCATTTCTGCAAGTGGGAAAAACATGATAACTGCTTTCTTTACCCACTCATTAACTTGCCAACCATCAGCTACAGGTTCAGCAGTTCTCAAAGTACCTTTATCTAATTCTTCAACAGTTGATTTAACTGCATCAATATATTCTTGTTGTTGTAATAAAGCACGGTCTTCCCACGCTTGTTCGATTAATTGTTGTCTAGTCATTTTACTTTTCTCTTAAAGATGAGATGTATTTTTACTATTGCTAATTTTCAAGTATTGAAAAAGCGATGCAAAAATACATATTTCTTCTATTTTTCTATTACACTTATGCAATTTAAACAAAAATATCACAAGGAGTTTTATATATAACAAACAAAAAAGCAGAATACATCTATTAAGTATATCCTGCTATAGTTAAATTTTAATCACTATTTTCCTTAAGAAGTAGCTTGATCTATTTTATCGTGATCTTCCCAATCTTTTTCAAATTTTTCGACCACAGAATCAGAAAATTGATAATGATGAATCATTTCCGACCCTCCTTCTAAAATTTCTTCTACTTCGTCCACCCAATCATCATCCACAACGGCAACTATTGCTGATGTTTTGGGGTTTAATAACATTTTTATATCTGTTAAAAGATCTGTTGGTATTTTCAATGCATCACTATTGATCCAACCTACAATTGCACCAACACTTGCTAGTGCAACCACAGAGCCTGCAAAAATTTCTGTAGAAAAAAGAGTCGCTCCATAAATAGCACCTACAACACCAACAATCATTCCTATGAGCCCTCCAATGATAGCTCCCCAAAATGCATCCCTTCCTTCAGTATCATGTAGAACTGTTTTTCCATTCTCCTTTTTGGAGATGACAGTATAAGCTTTTAGATCAAGCTCATCTTTCTTTTCTTTTTTTGATAGAATTTTGAATTCTTCTTCTGCTTTTCGCTCATCATTATAGACCGCAACAATTAATTTTTTAAAAGTTCTCATCGTAGTACAAGTTTGGTAAATTATAGATTGCAACTGATGTGTAATTATTACACTTACAATTTCATATAATTAATGTACTTATTTGATGACGAACATCATTTAATTGAGATCTTTTATCATTGTTACTTCTTGATTATCAACAACTCTATCCACAACATTCCAAGTTGATTTTATTATTGCATTTTGAATTTCAACAATCATATTTTCAGTCAAAGGCTCTGGTAATATCACATTATTATCTTCAGGGTATGAAGGTAAAATGGATTGACTTTCATTTTGGAGTTGATCTAATGCTGTAATTAAATAGGTAAATTCTTCAAGATTATTTGTTCTCTCATCTATATATGACAATTTATCGGCAGGTAGAATTTTCAAAAGTGTTCTAATATCATTGATATCTGGTAATTTGCCCTTTTTTGAAGAATAAATAGCATAATATTTTGGGAGGTCACCATCTTTTGCTGCAGAAGGAGTTTCCCATGTAATTAATATACCTTTCTCTGAAGTATTAATTTTTACAGTATTTGGTGGTAATGTAGGTATAGCATCTATCCATGGCATTAATGGGCTAAGTGCTGGATATTTATAGATTTGCATCAATGAATCTGCAATACCTCCTTGGTTATATAATAAACTTGATGAATTGTAGAAGATACTACCTTGAACATTCTCAAGACTTTGGCAATGATAAATTTGTGAAGGCAATTCTGTATCATCTCTCCAACCTCTTTCTAAACTTCTTTGGAGTCGATAAGTCGCATGACCAATATACAAGTGTCGGTCAAAAGAATTTTCAGACCACCAAGTCACTAATGGTTTAAATGGAATATTTCTATGTTTAGTACTCTGGTACACTTGAGGAGATACATAATCAATCCAACCATTCTGTAACCAAAGTCTTACATCTGCATATAGGTGATCATATGAAGTATAACCAGATTTTGTTGGAGAACCATAACTATCTTCCCTTTGGTTTCTCCATACACCATAAGGGCTAACACCAAATTTCAAACCCGGCTTTTTTTTTACTACCAATTGATTAACATCATATATAAATGTATTAATATTACTTCTTCTCCAATCACGAATAGACTCTTTCCCTACTCTATACTTTTTATAAGTAGAACGATCACTTTTAATTTCACCGTGATCAGGATAAGGATAAAAATAATCATCAAAATGTAATGCATCAATATCATAATTAACGATTAATTCTTCTATGACTGAAAGAATATAATCCCTTGCTTCTGGAATACCAGGGTTTAGTATTGCTAAGTTTTTATATTTTAAAATCCATTCAGGGTGAGTTTTAGATACATGATCATCTGAAACTTTAACATATTCGGTATTTGTTACTGCTCGAAATGGATTTACCCACGCATGAAATTCCATTCCCCTTTTATGTGTTTCTTTAATCATAAATTCAAGAGGGTCATAAAATGGCACAGGTGGCTGACCTTGTTTACCACTTAGACAGATTGCCCATGGTTCTATATTACTAGGATAAATTACATCGCTACTTGATCTAACTTGTACTATAACAGTATTAATCCCTCTTTTTTGATGAAAATTTAATAACCTTATAAATTCCTCTTTTTGTTGAGATGCTGAATCATGGACATCATAAGGCCAATCAATAGCATTTAGGGTTGCTACCCAAACTCCTCTGAATTCTCTTTTGGGATATTCATATTGGGCAAATAGTTGGGATTGAAAAAGAAATGATAAAATGACAGTTAAAAAAAGTCTCATTATAAAAATTAGATAGAAAGTGTTGTGAGGCTATTTTACAGTAGGTTATTATTTCAAAAAAGCCCTCATTTGACAAATACTAAAAACATACTATAAATGTACAATCTAAAACTGAGGAAAACTTCTTTCTCATATTTTTTTATTGAATGAAGTAATAATTGCAATGTGATTACGACTTTTATTAGGGAAAATTCTTTTGTCTTGATAAATTTGTGTCTCATAAATTAAGTACCATGCAAAATTTTTTCAAGAAGTATAAGTTTTATCTAATTCTAATCATAATAGGAATTTCAACAAGTAGTTGTGATTTTTTTGGTTTAGATAATGAATTAACCCATTTCACAATTCATGATTTAGAACTTACATCTAGCTCAAGATATCTTTATTTAACTCCACCAAATGAGAGAGTTGAAAAGACTCCAAATCAATATACGAACACAAGAGATAGTGTTTTTCTAAAGCTTCAAACTGAATTAACAGAGATCAAAACATTATCTTTTTATAGACTACAACTTGATGTTAATTTCCCTGATTCTTCATTAGCAATCGTAGACTCTATTGATGTATATCTAGCTAATACTTTAGATGAGAAAACAAGAATTGGTTATTTATATGATATTCCAATAAATACATCATCATCTTCCATGGATATGATTTTGGATTTTGATGAAGATGAAGCAGGTGATATTATGAAAGCAGACACCGCCTTTTTTATTACCGATATTTCATTTAGATCTACAATTCTTAGTGATTCCATGGTCTTTAAAGTTTCCGGACTATACAACCTTTATGGTGAAAATAAATAGATAATTGCTCAATGTATATTGAGCATTTTTTAATCAATTCAATTATGAAAAAACTTTCAATATTATTACCTATTATCTTTTTATCCATCTTTTCATATGCTCAAGAAAATCAGAGTGTACTGACTTTTGATGAGATTATGAGTGGTGAAGATTACATTGGTCGATCACCTTCTAACCCATTTTGGGCTAAAGATTCAAAGACCGTTTACTTTTATTGGAATAAAGAAAATAAGGCTTACACAACCCTTTATAAAGTAGATATTAAATCGAAAAAATACAGTAAAGTAAGTGCTGATGAAGAAAAAAATCTACCTTCTACAAATGGTAATTTTAATCTTGATCAAACAAAAAAAGTATATGTGAAGAACAAAAACATTTACATCTACGACTTTAAAAAAGGATTGTCTACTCAAATCACAAACACTTTAGAGAGAAAGAGTAACCCTAAATTTTTAGATAATTCTTCAAAAATTGCTTATCAGGAAGGCAATAACATTTTTGTTTGGAATCAAGAGTCTGGTGTTACCCAACAAATAACAAATATTGTTAGAGGCAATACACCAAATGAAAAGAAACTAAGTGCTCAAAAACAATTTCTTGAAGATCAACAAAAAGAACTCTTTGAAATTGTCAGAAATAGAAATTCAAGAAAAGAAGAAAGAAAAGAGCATAAAGAGGAAATTACACAAAAAGAAAAAAGCAAAATCTACTTAAACGGTCAATATCTATCTGATATCACAATAAGTAATGACGCACAATTTGTAGTGTATTCTTTAGGAAAAAGTGCAGGTAATTTTGCTACTGAAATGCCTGTATGGGTTGAAGGTACAGGTTATGTGAAGATGCAAAATGCAAGACCAAAGGTTGGAAGTCCTGAAGATACTTATAAAAACTATATTTATAATGTTGAAAAGGATACTGTGATTGCTATTGATCTAAAACAACTTTCGGGAATCAAGGATACTCCAAAATATTTTAAAAACTATTCTAACCGTGATTCTTCATTATTGAATCAAGTTAGAAAAGTTGTGATGCATCCTCCGCATTTTTCATCAAATACTAATTACGCCGTAGCTGATGTGAGATCTTATGATAATAAAGACAGATGGTTAATTCAAATCAACATAACTGATGGTAGTTTTATTGAAATAGATAGACAACATGACGATGCATGGATTGGTGGTCCTGGTATCAGTGGGTGGAATTTCTGGGTTGGACCAATCGGATGGATTAATGAGAATACACTATGGTATCAATCAGAAAAAACAGGATTCTCTCACCTATATACATATAATGTAGAGACAAAAGAAACAAAAGCTATCACTGCAGGGGATTTTGAAATTTACAAAACGGTTGTTTCTAAGGATAAAAAAGCATTCTACTTAACTTCAAATAAGGAGAATAGTAGTGAAAAACATTTTTATAAAGTTGGAATCGAAGGTGGAGAAATGGTGAAACTAACTAAAGGTGTTGGTAATCATGATGTCATTTTATCACCTGATGAAAAAAACTTTGTTGAACTATTTTCATTCTCTAATAAACCATGGGAATTATACCTTCAAGCCAATAAAGCTGGTGCAACTAGAAGGCAAATTACTTCTTCTACCACTGATGCATTCAATAAATATGATTGGAGAGCACCAGAAGTTGTAACCTTTAAAGCACAAGATGGAAAAGATGTACATGCTAGAATTTATAAGCCATCAGCTGAAAAAGATCAACATAAAGCAGTATTATTTGTACATGGCGCAGGTTATTTACAAAATGCTCACCATTGGTGGAGTGTGTATTATAGAGAATACATGTTCCATAATATGCTAGTAGATAACGGATATACAGTACTTGATATTGATTACAGAGCATCTGAGGGTTATGGTAGAGACTGGAGAACAGATATTTACAGACATATGGGTGGAAAAGATCTTTCAGATCATGTCGATGGTGCAAAATATCTTGTAGAAAAACATGGTATTGATAAAGATAGAATTGGTATTTATGGAGGTTCATATGGCGGTTTTATCACCTTAATGGCTATGTTTAATGAGAGTGAGACTTTTAAAGTGGGAGCTGCAATTAGATCCGTTACAGATTGGGCACATTACAATCATCCTTATACATCTAATATTCTAAATACTCCTGCATTAGACCCTGAAGCTTATAAGAAATCTTCTCCTATTTATTTTGCAGAGGGTTTAAAAGGTGATTTATTAATTCTCCATGGAATGGTAGACGATAATGTTCAGTTTCAGGATGTAGTAAGATTATCACAAAGATTAATTGAACTAAAAAAAGAAAACTGGAATATGGCCATCTATCCTATCGAACCTCATGGTTTTCGTGAAACAACAAGTTGGATTGATGAATACAAAAGAATATTTAAGTTATTTGAAGAAAAACTTTAATTGATAAAAAGAAAGCAACTTTATGTATGAAGTTGCTTTCTTTTTTATTTATTTTTGTATTTTTCTTATATTCAATAATAAAACTAAATTTTACAAGTTCTTTATAATACATAACTACTAAAATGGAAGAAATAAAGAAACATTTACTAGACTGTAGTAATCTAAACTGTCCAATGCCAATTGTTAAAATTGCAAAAACAATTCGTAATATTGATATTAACGATTATGTAGAAGTAACTGCTACAGACCCTGCCTTTAAAGCAGATGTTGAAGCTTGGATTAGAAAAACAGGACATCTGTTAGTTTCCTATCGAGAAGAAGGAAGGAAAAGAATTGCCATCATCGAGAAATTAAAATAATCCTACTATTATCATTATGGAAGACCAAAAACTTAAAGAATACATCGATGCATTAGTAGATGAAAAGGTAAATGAAAAAACAAAAGCTTTTCAATCTCAATTAGAACAACTTCAAAGTTCACTTCAAAATATAAAGCCTAGTGAAAATGAAAAAATTACTATGCTTGTCACTAGTTTTGAACTAGACAAAATTATACCAGCCTTTATTATTGCTAATGGAGCGGCTAGTTTTGGTATGGATGTCACTTTATTTTTTACTTTATGGGGGATTAATGCTTTAAAAGAAAAGTCAATCTATAAAGGAAAAAATATTAAGGAGAAAATGATCACAATGATGTTACCTTCTACTCCGAAAACTACTACAATCTCCCGTTTAAATATGATGGGAATTGGGACGAGTATGATGAAGATGATGATGAAGGAAAATAACATCGAAACACTTCCTGACTTGATTGATCTATCCATAGATATGGGTGCAAAATTAATTGCATGTCAAATGACTATGGGTATGATGGGTATAACAACAGACGAAATTCGTGATGATGTAGAATTTGGCGGTGTTGCTTTATATATTGAAGAAGCATCAGAATCAAACATCACTTTAACTTTTTAATCTATACAGTACCTTTTTTAATGAAAGGCGAAACACTACAAATAAGGATCAAAGAACTTGAGAAGATTATCTCTGAAAAAGACAATGAGATAAAACAACTGAAAGAAAGCGAAATAGCTTTAGCAGATGCAAATATTCGTATTGCTAAATTATTCGTAGACCTTGAAGATGCTCAAGATCGAATAATTGATCAAAAAAATGAAATTCAACAACAAAACGAAGAGTTGAGTGAACATCTAGAAGAACTTTCTCTAATCAACGAACAATTAAGTATTGCTCAAACGCTTAATGAAAATTTACAAAATCATAAGCTTCAAGCTGATATCATACAAAAGGCTCATGAGAAAATTTTGAGCAGTATTCATTATGCTCAAAATATTCAACGAAGTATCTTTCCTTCTACTGAAATTCTTCGAAAAAATCTTAATAATTTCTTTAAGATATTCACGCCAAAAGACTTAGTTGGTGGAGATTTTTATTGGAGTAAGAAAGTAAGAACAAAAAACATTCTAGTCGTCGCTGATTGTACTGGGCATGGAGTTCCTGGTGCTTTTATGACTTTAATTGCAATAACATTATTGGAAAGATATGTTGTAGATCAAAAAATATATGATCCGAAAATTATCAATGAAAAAATTGATAAGGCAATTATAAAATTATTGAAACAAGAAAATGCCAATAGTAATAGAGATAGTATCGATATGACAATATTTTCAGAAGATACTCGAACTAAAAAAATTACTATTTCTAGCGCAAAAAGAATGTTTTATAAAACGAATACTACTGGTCAATTAGAAGTAATCAAAGGTGATAGATATCCTATTGGAGATAATTCGATAAATGAGAAAATGTTCACCAATAAAGTCTTTGAAAGAAAGGCAGGAGATCGTTACTACTTCTTTTCAGATGGTATTACTGATCAATTTGGAGGACCTAAAGATAAAAAGTTAGGGTCAAAAAATTTATTGAAATTTTTAAATTCAATTCAAGATAAACCTTTATTCCAACATCAAAGTTTAATTGAGGATTTCATGAATGATTGGATGACAAATCAGCCTCAAATTGATGATATGATACTCATGGGATTGGAAATTTCTTAGTTTAAGAAATTTCCAATCATTAATATTTTCCCATTTTCGTCTTTTAAAAGAAGATCTTTTCTCCCTTCATCATTTTTTTCTTTTGAAATGTAAACTTCTAAACCTTTACTCGGTAATAGAACTGGTTTGATAAAACGTACATTCATTTCTTTTAATCGATCACCTAAAGAGTTCTGAATTATTTCATAAACTTTGGAATACATTCCAAACCCATGTAATATAATTCCTTTAAAAGGTGTTGCTTTACCTATAAATTTCACCCAGTGTAAAGGATTTAAATCTCCGGTTAAAATTCCAAATTGTAACCCAGCATTCTCTTCAACAGACCATGTACTTATAAGTTTAAAGTTATCCATATCCGGTTCACTGCGCTCTACTTTCTTTTTCTTAATTCTCTTTAATAAGAAAGCAGTATATAAATTTACCTCAATTACATCTTCTTTAGTATCATTTCCGATGAACATCCTTTGATGTACTCTTGCTTTCCCCTCTTCTTCTTTTACACTGATAACCTCAGTTGTTAACCTAATTTTGTCATCAGAAGATATATCTCCATTTGATTTAATTTCCACTCCCTGATTAATAATTTTATCAAGAGGGTAATTTAATTTCTTTTGTACACCTAGACCAAATGCCAGTGCATATTGAGAAAACATGTGTGTGGGTATATCATTATATCTATTTTCTGATACTCCTGACCACTCTGAATATGCTTTAATTAATTCTTTAGTAGGCGGTTTTACAAAACGTTTTTCTACACCTAATTTACCTTTGTAATTTGTTTTCAAAAAAGGTAATACGGTTTGTATGAAAGTTTGTCCAACAAATCGCAGCATAGGCTTTTGTTGGAGTAAGAATTTTTTTGAGATTTTCATAAATATAAAAAAAGCACATTTTCACTCGTTGAAAATGTGCTCTAATATACTATTTTTCTACAGATAATAGATCTTGAAGATCTTCCCATCCGCCTGCATTATAAACTTCCTTTACTCCTGCTGCTTCAATTTGTGCTTTTGCTACACCGGCTCTTCCACCCATGAAACAAACTACAATTAATGGAGAACCTAGTTCTTTAATCTCGTCCATTCTTTTCAGAACATCATTAACAGGGATGTTAACAGATCCTTCAAAATGTTCTTCGTTGAATTCTTCTTCAGTTCTAACATCTAAAACTTTGGCTCCTTTATTTATTAAGTCTAGGTAATTCATATTTGTATTATTTTATAGTTCTCTACAAAAATACATATACAACACTAGATCCTGTGTAACAATTGTCACATAACGATTTATTCACAAATGACTAACTCATTAAAATACAATGACTTAGGAATATATTAAGGTTTATAAACAGTTACATTGTTACCTTTTATGTACTTTTGCGTTACTTATTATGTCTAATAAATCATTCTCATATCAAACTTTATGAATAAAAATTACCTTATTTTCTTATCAATATTTTTATTGCTGAGTTCAACTAAAATATTCTCTCAACAAATCACAGATAAAACACACCAAAACTCTCATAAAGAAGTTGTAAAAGATACAACTTTATTGATCAGAGATAATGAAGAGTACCCTTATCACTTACCATTCTTAGGACAAAGAGTATATGATAAAGGATATTCATTACCCTTACCTATAGGTGTAAGTGTTAGTTATGTAAATACTACAATGGGTATGGGCATTACTGACCTTGGTGTAAAGTTAGCACCAATTGACCCTTCGATGCCTCATTTTGGGCAGAATATCCCTCAAGAAGTTGTAGATAACCTTGTCAAAGGTCCAATTCTAGAATCCTTAAACGATAATGTGACAATGGCTACTGCTGCTGGATTTAATTATCGTGTAGACACTTATATTTTACCATTTTTAAATGTATATGGTATGGTTACACAAGTAAATGGTACAACAAGTATCGGTATTGGTAATAGTGAAGGTGGTGGATTTGGTTCTACAGTTGATTTTGATGCTTTTGCTTATGGTGGTGGTTTTACCTTATCATATGGTTATAAAGGTTGGTTCTCTTCATTGGATATCAATTATGCATTAAGTGATACAGAGCTTCTTGAAGAGCAGATTGCAATTGGTACTTATTCAGTTAGAATTGGAAAAAGAATACCATTGAATCAAGGAAAGCAAAGTGTCGCTTTTTATGTAGGTGCAATGAACCGTAATTTCACTAACAATAATGCTACTCCAGGGTACATACACTTATCAGAGGTTATTAATGATGACATTGACCTTAGTCAACCCATCACTGGCATTTATGATAATTTGACTCCTGCTCAAAAAGTTATTGTAAGAAATTTATTAGGTGGAGAACCTGATGGTAGCATCGTAAATAAGTATGTCAATGATATGTTTGATAATACAGAAGTTGAGTATACAATTAAAAAGGATCTGCTACAAACTTGGACTTTCCAATTTGGTTTTAGTATTGAATTAAATAAACATTTAGCCGTTCGTGGTGAATATGGAATCGAAGAAAATAATAAATTCTTAATGACAGGAATTAATTATAGATTCGGATTATAAAAAAGACAAAACTCTTCCCAAACTAAGTAAGGAAGAGTTTTTTTATTTTAATAGTTTCTCCAAATCTTCTGTTGAAGGTGCAAAGGAATAACCACCTGTCACTGCAACTGAAAAATCCATTATTCGATCAGTAATTTTATCTTCAGTATTTCCTAACATTCTTTCTAATTGAATATCGATGCGAAAAGGATCACAAGCATAAGCTACAAAAAATAACCCTCGCTCAACCGCTGATCCATAAGGGAAAGACCTCCTCCATATTTTCATTGACACTCCATCTTGTTTTACATCAGTTCTTGAAACATGAGAATCTTCAGGCATATCATCTCCTTCAAGTTCAATACTATCTTTCTTCGTTCGACCTATTACTTTTTCTTGAACTTCAATGGGAAGTGTATTAAATTTTTCTAGATCATGAACCCATTTTTGATGAAAAACAAAGCTGCCATTTGCTCCTTCTTCACCTTCTGGTATTAATGCAGCAAGAAACTTCTTTTCCTCCTTTGGATTCGCTGATCCATCTACAAAACCAGTTAGATCTCTATGGTCTTTATAAACAAAACCATTTTCTGATAATTTGATTTTAAAAGATTCTCTTAAGGTCTCTTCTATTTTGATTGTTGCATCAAGAACAGTGGATTGATCAAAACCAATGATTCTAAAATATAAATCTGTCTGTGTTGTAGGCATCGAATAATCATTTTGGCCTAAAAGGCTTTTGAAATCTTTCAATTTTTCTAATTGAAAATTGCCAATTTTTGACCAAAGGTTTTTTCCAAATGATACAATTACTTTGATATCTTTTGATGTTATAATCGCCTTAGAAATATCCTCTTTTACTTTATCTAAGTTTTCAGAGATTAATTTAAATTCTGAGACATTAAAAACATTAGCACTTTCATCAAATATTCCCGATTGATATGTAGACATTAGGTTGTTTTAGCAGATTAATTAGACATTTAATATCAACAATACAGTGTTGTTGATTCCTATTGAGTAATTAATATACTATGTATCAATTGATTATTTAGTCCAATATTAAATATGTTTTAGTTTATCTTAAGTTAATGAAAAAATATTTCACAGTATATTTGATTTATTTACCCTATATTGCGAGAACTACAATGAATAAACTTCCTAAATTACAATGTTAACGAGAATTATTTATACCATATTTATATTACCTATTACATTGCTTCCATATAATGTTTTATATAAAATATCAGATTTCTTATATGTTGTTTTATATAAAATGATAGGTTATAGAACAAAAGTAGTTCGAAAGAATTTAACTCAATCATTTCCTGAGAAATCTCCAGAAGAAATAAAATATATTGAAAGCGAATTTTACAAGCACTTGTGTGATTTAATTTGCGAAAGCTTCAAAGTTTTTAATGTCAAGAGAGAAGAACTGTTTAGTAGATGTGTTTATGAGGATTTAGATCTTATAAATAAATACAAAGATAGAAACTTATGTGTTATTGGAACTCATTTCAATAATTTTGAATATGCTGCTACTACTGCAACTGGAAGTACTTTCAGAAAAATTAGTTGTTTATTTTCAAAATTAAGTAATGATTTTTTCAATAAAAGAATCACTGAATCGAGAAGTCAATTTGGCTTAGAAATGATTCAAAAAGATCATGCGAAAGAGTTTTTCCAAAACCAAGGTGATAAACCATTTGGGTTAATCTTTGGAGCAGATCAATCTCCTACTTACAGTAAAAAATGTATATGGATTGACTTTCTAAACCAAGAAACAGCTTGTTTCTATGGCCCTGAAAAATATGCCAGAGAGCATAATATGGTTGTTATTTTTACAAAAATCAATAAAGTTAAAAGAGGATATTATCGTCTAAACTTTGAGGTTGTCACTGATGATCCTAATTCTATGGCCCATGGTGAAATCACTGAAAGACATAATAGACTCCTTGAAAATGAAATTCGCAAAAAGCCACAATATTGGTTGTGGACTCATAAAAGATGGAAAAAGAAAAGAAAAGAAGGTGAAGAAATAATGCCTTCTTCTAAGATTATTGGATAAAAAAAACGAAGGTCGTAATGGCCTTCGTTTTTTGTTTTTTTACTTTCCTAGAACTAAGAAACTACCGTTTAATAAATTCTCTTTATTGTAGGTAAATTCAATATCTTCTTTATTGCCTACATAGACTGTTCCTCCAGCAGCTTCAACTATAGCTTGTCCTGCTGCTGTATCCCACTCCATTGTTGGACCATGTCTATAATAAAGATCTGCTTTCCCTTCTGCTACCATACAAAACTTAAGAGAACTTCCTACAGACATTGCATCAGTTACATTATACTTCTCTAAAATTTCTTCTTCTGCTGGATTGGCATGAGATTTAGATCTCACTGCAACTCTATCTTTTTCTTTCCAATTTACACTAATAGTGTCCAATATCCCATTTTCTCCTTTTTTGGCTCCTACTCCAGCAATTCCGATATAAATAATATCTTTCACCGGAACATAGATGACACCCATTACAGGTTTTTTATTTGATATTAAAGCAATATTGACAGTAAATTCACCATTTCTATTGATAAACTCTTTTGTTCCATCCAATGGATCGACACACCAATATGTATCCCAATCTTTTCTTTCACTGTAAGACATTTCTTTTCCTTCCTCAGATAAAATTGGGTATTCATAATTAGAAAGACCTTTCATAATCACTTCATGAGAAGCTTTATCGGCTAATGTCAGAGGAGAATTATCCTCTTTTACTTCAACTCCAAGGTCTTCTTGTTTATAAATTTCTAAAATTGCACGACCTGCGTCTAATGCAATTTGCATGCATTCTTCAGATAATTTTTCTAAATCCATTTTATATATATTTCTTAATATTATTTTAGATCTTATACTTGAAATTAATACTATCAGTTGTCTCTTTCCAAATTTATCACTGATAATTAGCAACTTAAATTTTACATAATTACATGAGCGCGCTTTGGTTTTAACGGTTCAGGTAACTCTACATTTCCTAATTCATCTTTAATATTGATCTCAATTGTTCTTGAAAGAGTAAGCATTGGTGTATCAGAAGATGTATTTTCAAAAGGGTCCTGAAGGTATGTTGCAATTCTTTCAATTACGAGAAATGCCATTGCTAAAGTTAAACTTGTTACTAAAAGTACTAAACCATTAGTTTCAACTAAACCATAAGGAACAGAAAAAATAAATAAGTAAATCAGGATCTCAAGTAACAAAGTATACATCGAAGGAAAAACTGTATTCTTGATTCTTTCACATTTACCCATTGAATCTGTCAAATTAGTTAAGGTTTGATCTAACTGAACTAATTGATAAGTATTAATGTGACCCTCTGCATGTAATTGTTTTAACATCTTACCTTGCTTATATAGTAGAGCATTAGGAACATTCTTACTTTTCATTAAACTGGGTAATTCTTGTTTAGGTACCAAATTTCGTAAATCCTTTAAAGGATCTTGTTTTCGTAGATGTCTTGTTAATGCATAACACCAAGCTGCTTGTCTGAAAGACATCTCCTTAATTATATCTTTTGTTTTTGCATCTTGATCAACAAATGTAATTAATTGTCTCACCCAAGATCTACTATCATTTACAATTGCACCCCAAACCATTCTAGCTTCCCACCACCTTTGATAAGAAGAGTTCGTTCTAAAAGCTAGTAATAATGAAATCGCTGTACCTGGTACAGTTATTATGCCCAAAGGAAGACTTAAATTACTAAGCATATGTTCATCATCTAGTATCGATAAGAACAACATATATATCGTAATTATTAAAACCGAAAACCATAAATCACTTACTAGTCTTTTCCAGGGTATATAGAGTCTTGTAACCATCTATAATTTATTATGTATTATTTTAAATATATATTAAATATAAGAAAATTAGAAAATCTTCCTTTTAATTTTTATGGAAGTAAATAAATTTCACCTTACGTAAGTTTTATTTGGTTTTAACACATTTATAAGTAATGTGCAATTTTATCTTTATTAATATCAAGTCAACACTTTGCACTAATAAATAATAAAAATACATTCTAAATTTATCCTTACAGCTAACCAAATTTTCATATACTCTATAGCTAGAGTACATTATAGGCTATATCGATAAATTATTTATTCTAGAATAAATAATTACCTTTACACTCGAATCTTTGCTACTATTGTAAGAATTAAAATTACTGTTTTTGAATTATTAAACACTTTATAAATAAAGAAAGAGTTCGTTACTCAAAAAACTCGTTTTATACAATAAACTTTATTTCTCTTTAATTTTTAAATTTAATCATGAACAAGCTATTAAAATTAGGCGTATTTGCCTTTTTGCTTATTGGTTTTGCATGCCAAAACAAAATCCAAGAAGATCTCATGCTACCCGATGAGAATTCTAATGAAAACTCTAACATCAGGATGCCTTTTAGCCAAAAAGTATACCTAATTAATAATGTTGGAAATAATGCAAATCTTTACCAAGTAAACTATGATTTCCAAGGATTAACAGATACTGATGCTGAACTTGATTTCAAAAAATCTTTTGAAGGTCGTTCACATATGACAGTAAGTCCAGATGGTCAAACTGTTGTAGTTGTAAACAATGGAGGAAACAGAAACAGCAATGGCCTCATTCACTTTTGGAGAGATGGACAAACGAAAACTTTCTTCTTAAGAAAAGGAAATAATTCAGGAGGAACTTCCGATAAGAAAGTAAAAATCACTCAAGTTGACTTTGACAGAAAAGGAAGGTTGTTTATCGCTGGTGGTTTCTATCAAGTTGTTCCTAGTGATGATAATGGTACTCCTTTAACAGGCGATGTTGCTTGGTGGGATTGGAATAATTTAGATAATCTTGAAAACTCAAGAACATATAATGGTGAGACATATCCTACACTTACTACAGTAAATTATCTTAGAGAAAATGCTGAGGATTTAATTTCTTCTATTGATGAGGATGATTTTGATTTGGACGATGCTGCTTATAACGATGGTTTAATTAATGATTATTTCGGTGATGTTGACATGACTGAAAATTCATATCAATTATTTGAGTCACAGAAGAACAGACCTTTAAAGTTTAAAGGAGGTGATATAACTTTCACACAAAACAATCAAGAAACTGGAGGGTTTGAAGAAGAACATCTAATTACATTTACTAGAGCATACGGTGGTGCAGCAATTAAAGTATCCGTTGGAGAGAAAAATGGTAAACCAGCTGTTCAAGGTTCATATTTGTTTAGTATAGATAAAAAAGTAACTGGAGCTGCTTTAATGGGTGATAATCATGTAATTGTTTCAACTGCAAGACAAAATACATTTAAAATTTATTCTTTAGATGGAGCAATGGTTGTCAATCCAACAATTACTTTCTCATCAAACACGCCAGCGGACAAAACCTTTACACGTACATCAGCAGGTGATATGGCTTGTACTCAAGTATTTGATATAGCTGGAGAATCTGGAACAGATGGTTTAGTTACTGATAGAGTAATAAGAAATCCAGGTGGAGCAAATGATGAGGCTTGGTACCATGAGTATTGGAACCTTGCAGAAATGAAATTATATAGACCAAATTATCCATCAGAAATTCAACCTGATGATATGCCAAATGTAAGCGTTGATCAACGTCAAAATTCTGCTAACGCTGATATTGCTGATTTAAGACAAAATCCTAAATTATTTACTTCTCTAGGTGGTGATGGTGGATATGCAGTAATGAAGTTTAGAGCCCCAACAGTGGTTACTAATTCAACACATATCCAAGTAGTAGAAACTACATGGGGAAGATCTGCTGATTATGGTTACATAAATGATGATGGGTCTACAAATCAAGCTGCTGTAGCACAAGCTGCTAGTAGTTATAATGAAAAAGCAAATGTTTGGGTTTGGGTTACTTCAGGTGATCAACCAAAATATATTAATAACTCATGGGTTACGCAAACAGGATCAAGTGCAAACGGTGAATGGGTATTACTTGGTGAAGCAAGAATTACAAATAATGTCTTCCCTCTAGGTCAATTGGCAATGACAAATGATAAACTTAGTTTAGGTGATGTCATTCAGTGGGTGAAAATTGAAGCATTCGGAAGTCAGCCAGGCGATTATTTTGATATTAACTATGTTTCAGCCTATTCTGATTATTGTGAAGATTATGGCATTGGTAGTTTTGATAATATTGTAAACAATCAATTGTTTGTTTCAACTTACCTTGAAAGCTATTCTTACGCAGATCGTCTTGATGGTAACAACCATGAAGGTCAAGTAAGTTTTACAAATAATCCAAAGAGTGTTCATAATGGATTTATGGATGAAGATTTTGGAGATAATGTAATGGTAGTCAATGCTGCTCAAGATGATAATTCAAACCGTAATTCTCATAACAATCCTGGATTAGCAGATATGTCACGAACTTTCTTTAAAGATTATATTCCAGTATTAGCCGGAGAAACTTATTATTTCTCTGCAGATGTAATTAATGTTATCAGAGGTAAAGATCTAAATAATCCACACCTTGACATGTATATTGGTTACAACATTGGATTTGCTAATGAAGGAACGGTTTCTTTACCTCAAGTATTAGATTTAACAGAGAGCGACGATTGGACACAAATGTATCTTGAGTTTACAGCTCCTGCAAATGGTATAATTACTATTGGTATAGCAGAAGTAAGTGATGCTTGGAATGGTAATGACTTTGCAATTGATAATATCGCATTCAGCTGTACACCTCCTACTATAACTAGAGCTACTCCATGTGTTGAAGTTATAAATATTGATTTTGAAAATGATGATGATCAATTCAGTACAGATTATCGTTTTGTAACAGATAGTAATCCAGATAAAACGAATGAGCTACATCCTGAAGGAACTTATGCTATTACAAGTACTCCAGAGAATTATCACCATTTATTTACAAATCATGAAAATTCAAGTAATGCAATGATAATTAATGGTTCTACAACTGCAGATTTAGTAGCATTTAGCACTACAGTTAATGTAGTAGAAGGTCAAAACTATACATTAACTTTTAGAGTAGCTGACATTAATGTAAGCGGCAGTGATGCTGATGTTCCATTAACAATCTCTGCAAGTGTATTTGAAAGTAATCATATTGTTGCTAATGTAACGGGTGAAATTGATGATGCATGGCAAACTGTAACTTTATGCTGGACTTCAGAAATGACTGGTCAGGATGAAATTACAATTGTATGTGATAATACAAGAGCAGGTGGTAATGATTTTGGACTTGATGACATCAAAGTATCAAGAGATTGCCCAGATTGCCAATAATATTTCAGTAGTTAAAATAAACGCTAACAAAAAAGGGAATCACTTCATTGTGGTTCCCTTATTTTTTTGTACTTTTTGTATTTCAAAAAATATAGTAATGGAATACGATTTTAATAAAATATATAACAGAGAAGCAACATCAACTGTAAAATATGGATTAAGAAAAGTTATTTTTGGAACGGATGACATCATACCTCTCTGGGTAGCAGATATGGATCTTGCTACAGCTCCAGAGATTGTTGAAGCATTAAACAAACGTGTACAACATCCTATTTACGGTTATACTTTACAAACAGATCAATTTTGGAATTCTGCCATTAAATGGATAAAAAAGAGACATAATTGGGATGTTTATCAAACTGAATTTGTTTTTGCTCCCGGAATAGTTCCTGCATTAGGTTTTCTTATTCAAGCATTATCAAAACCAAATGATAAAGTAGGTATTTTCTCTCCTGTTTACCCTCCATTTGCAGAAAACGTCTTAGGATCAAATCGTCAATTAATAGCAATGCCTTTAATCGAAAAAGACAATCGGTACTATATTGATTTTGATCTATTAGAGGAACAAATGAAGAATGGCCTTCAATTAATTGTTTTTTGTAATCCACATAATCCTTCAGGAAGAATGTGGAATTTAGATGAACTTAATACTCTTCTAAATCTTTGTGAAAAATATGATGTATACGTGATTTCTGATGAAATTCATGCTGATTTAACACTATGGAATAATAAGCATATTCCTTTAGCAAGTATATCAGAAGTTGCAGAGAAAAGAGTTGTTACTTGTATGGCTCCTTCCAAAACATTCAATCTTGCAGGACTAAACTGTGCTTATCTCATTTTCAAAAATCTAGAATTAAAAAAAAGATATTTAAAATTTGTAAAACATCTACATTTTGATTTTGGAGGAACATTTGCTACAGAATCAATGATTGCAGCCTACACTTATGGTGAAGACTGGTATCAACAACTTATAAGTCATATTCAAAAAAACATAAGTTACATAGAAGAATCGTTAAAAGATACTCCTATTGACCCTATGCAAACAGACGCTACATATTTGGTTTGGTTGAATTGCAAAAATTATGAAAAAAGTGGAACTCTATTGAAAAAATTCTTCTATGAAAAATGTAAAGTCGGAGTTCAAGATGGTAGGTTATTTGGTCCTGAAGGAACTGGATTTATGCGTTTAAATACAGCATGCCCATTCCCTATTTTAGAAGAAGCTATTTCTAGAATTAAAAAAGTATTATAAATTAATTATCTTTGATCTATATTTTATTCAAGTAAAATATAGATCAAAATATTCTCTTCAATATAAACTAATACAAATGAAAATTTTCAACTCATTTTTTGTGTATTCAATCTTTGCATTGTCTATTCTTTCATGTGATTCTGAATCACCTTCTATGGATGATGATAATGATCCTGACCCTATTGAAGATCAAGCTTTTGAAGGAAATTTAAATTTAGACAACTGGGAATCTATTGATGGTCAATATTCTAATCCAGTTGGATGGGAAACGTCTAATCCTGGCACATCATTTTTAGGGGTAGTAAATGCCACTGAGGAAACTGAAGATGTTGTTAATGGAAGTGCTGCAAGATTGGAAACAGCTGAAATTGGTATCACTGGTATCGCCTCTTCTACAATTTATACAGGCACCTTTCAACTTAATTTATCTGACCCTGCACAAAGTGCAAAACTTGGTCTTCCTTTCGAAAAAAGACCTTCTGCATTAAAATTTCAATATAAATATACTCCGGGCGAGAGTTATAAACAGTTTTCAGGTCCAAATGGTGTGGAAATCTCCGGTATTGATTCATGTCTAGTTTACCTTTACTTACAAAAAAGAGAAGGTGATACTATTGAAAGAATTGGTACAGCAGCAATGCAAAGTAGTACAACTGTTACGGATTGGACTGAGGTTAACCTACCCGTTCAATATGGAGAAATTACAAATCCAACAGCTGGTTTTAAATTAAGACCTGAAGAAACTGGATGGGCTGCCGCTGAAACTACTCCAACACATATAATTATTGTTTTTGCTTCAAGTAGTGCTGGTGATTTCTTCAGAGGTTCTATCGGAAGTTTAATGTATGTGGATGAAATTGAGCTTGAATACTAATATGAGAAAATATCTAGCATTTATTCTTTTTCTTTTCAGTAGTTATGGAGTTTCTGTTTCTGCACAAGAAACTGAAAGCAAATGGAGCTTTGGTGTTCGTGGAGGGCTCAATTTTGGTGCTGCAGTTCCTATTTACTTTCAAAATATGCCTGATCGATTCGATTGGAATACTGATCTCAATTTATCTCTTGGTTTTTATGGAGATTACAAACTAAGTAATCCAAGACAATCCATACGTTTTGAACTTCTTTATACGGGAAAAGGCAATAATACTACTGCTTTTGTCAGTGATCAATATTTTAAACTTTCAGATACTTATCAAGGTAAAGTTACAGGTGAGGTTTTTACTGAAGTTGCTTTAAATTATATTGAAATTCCGGTTCAATTCAGAACACCCTTAAGTAAGAAGGACAACGGTTGGTATGGGATTGCAGGCATTTATTTAGGATATATGTTTAATGGTACTTTCAAAGGTGAAATTTATGAAGGAAGTATTATTGATGATGGTGTATTGGAATCTACGGTAGGTAGAGATACACCTTATGATTATGGTGAAGATTTAGTGTCATTTGATTGGGGAGCTCAATTTGGAATTCAAAAAGAAATTAAAAACTTTACTGTTGATGCTCAAGTCAGTTGGGGCTTTAATGGAATATTCCCTAAAGGGTATGAAATTGTTGATCCAAACCTATTTAATTTATATGGTAAAATAGGTGTTCAATATAGAATAAAATAAAAAAAGCCGATGAGTAAATCATCGGCTTTTTTGTTACTTTAAAGTAGAAGGACAAACAAATGCTGTTGTTTTAATATCTGCTTCTTTTATTGCTTTAAAGCCCCCTTTTACATCAATTATATTCTCAAAACCTCTTGACTTTAATATTGATGAGGCAATCATTGAACGGTATCCACCAGCACAATGTATATGATATGTTTTTGATTTATCTAAATTTGACCACTCAGTATTGATAAAATCAAGTGGTTTATGTACTACTTTATCACTATCAATGTGTTCAGCTTTATATTCACCATCTTTTCTTGCATCAATTACTTCAATATCCCCTTCTAAACGATTTTTAAGTTCATCTGCTGTAATCGACTCAATGGTATCGATTTCTTTACCTGCTGCTTTCCAAGCTTCAATCCCTCCTTCTAAGAATCCGAGCGTATTATCATAACCAACTCTTGATAATCTAGTGATTACTTCTTCTTCTCTTCCTTCATCAGCAATGATAACAATTGGTTGTTTTAAATCTAAAATTAAAGCACCAACCCAAGGAGCAAAACCACCATCAACACCAATATTGATAGAGTTTGGAATAAAAGCATCTTTAAATACTTGTGGCTTTCTTGTATCTAACATTAAAGCACCCTCGGCATTCACTACATCTTCAAATAATTGAGGACTTAATGCTACAGTTCCTTTTTGTAAAATAACATCAATATTTTCATACCCTTCTTTATTCATTTTCACATTTTGTGGGAAATATTGAGGAGGAGTTGCTAAACCATCTGTCACTTCTTTGATAAACTCTTCTTTAGACATATCAGCTCTTAATGCATAATTTGTCTTTTTTTGATTACCTAAAGAATCAAATGTTTCTTTACTCATATTTTTTCCACAAGCAGAACCAGCGCCATGTGCTGGATAGACGATTACATCATCTGCTAATGGCATAATCTTATTTCTTAATGAATCGAATAATAAACCTGCTAAATCTTCTTGAGATAAATCTGATTTTACAGCTAAGTCAGGGCGTCCAACATCACCAATGAAAAGTGTATCTCCTGAGAAAATTGCATAGTCTTTACCATTTTCATCTTTAACAAGGAATGTAGACGATTCTTGTGTATGTCCAGGAGTATGAAGAACTGTTATTGTTATATCTCCAATTTTGAAAACCTCATTATCTTTAGCAATATGAGCATCATAAGTAGTCTTTGCTGTTGGTCCAAATACAATTGTAGCACCTGTTTTTTCAGCTAAAGATACATGACCTGAAACAAAATCAGCATGAAAGTGTGTTTCAAAAATGTATTTAATTTTTGCTCCTTCTTTTTCTGCTTTTTCTATATATGGTTTAGTTTCTCTTAGGGGATCAACAATTGCTGCTTCACCATTAGATTCTATATAATAAGCACCTTGTGCTAAACAACCAGTATAAATTTGTTCAATTTTCATTTTATATATGTTTAATGTTTTATATTCGTAAGAAATTTAAATATTCCTTTCCTCAAATTCATTGGATTGAATCGCTCGTGCAAAGTTAAGCTTTATTTCTTCTTGATTTCCCTTTTGATCAAAATAATCAATTGCATCTTGTATATCTAAAAAGAAATGTTCCTTACCAAGGTTTTGAATGAAGCCTACTTTCGAGAAAAAGTCTCTTACAGGACCAATAACATAAGTAAAGTATATTTTTATATTATTATGTTTTAAATCCAACACCAAATCTTCTAACACAGACAATGCTGTAGAATCAATGTTAGAGACACTACCAAAATGTAATACAACTAATTTTAATCTATCCCCCTTCTTTTCTGTTTCTTTATGAACAAATTCATAGAAATGATTACAATTAGCATAATACATCTGAGCATCTTGTCTTAAGATTAAAATATCCTCTCGGATTTCTACATCAGGAAACCTTAATTTATTTCTGTATTCCAAGGAACCTTGTAACTTTCCTAAAACGGCTATATGTGGCATGGCAGTTCGTCTTACCAACAATAATAATGAAAGAACCATACCTGATATAATTCCTATTTGGATACCAAAACTTAAAGTCAAGACAAATGTCAATACTAACATGTAGAAGTCTTCTCTTTTGGTTTCCCATAATAATTTAGGGTATTTTAGATCTATTAATCCATACACTGCTACTAAAATAATAGCACCAATAATTGTAAGCGGGAGTTTTTCAAAATAAGGTGTTAAGAATAATAATGTCATCAATAAAATTAAGCCACTAATTACATTTGCAAAATTTGTATTTGCCCCAGCTTGTTCATTTACAGCAGATCTACTAAAGCCTCCAGTTGTATGAAAAGCACCAAGGAAAGAACCTAAAATATCACCGATTCCTAATGCTATAAACTCTTTATTATTATTAATCTTATACTCTCCTTTATGTTTTAATTGTAATGCTTTTGCAACTGAAATTGCTTCCATGTAAGCAATCAAAGCTATTATTGCCGCTGATGGTAGAAGTTTCTTTATCATCTCATAATCAAAAGAAAGCATATGAAAAGAAGGTAAGCCCTGAGGTATTGCCCCCAAAACATCTATTTCTAAAGGAGAAAAAAACATGATGGACAAACCGAATAATACAGCGACTAATGATCCAGGTACTTTTTTCAAATATTTCTTTGTTATCAAAATTAGAGAGATACTCAAAACACCAATTATTGTGGCATATAAATTATATTCTTTCCATAATATTAATGTTGATCCTAATACTTCTACTGCTGTTCCTTTTGTCTCAAGTGTTACTCCAAAAATATTTTTCAATTGATCAATACCAATTATAAATGCTGCTGCTGACGTAAAACCACTTATCACTGGTTTACTCATGAAGTTTACTAAAAAACCGAGTCTTATTACCCCAAAAATGACTTGGATAATACCTATCATTAATGTCAATAGTAGAATTGCTGAAATATATTGATCCGGATTTACTGAAGAAATTCCTCCAATAGCTGCACCTATTAACATAGAGTCAATAGCAACAGGTCCTACTGAAATATGTCTTGAAGTACCTAATAAAGCATATATAAACTGAGGTATCATAGCAGCATACAAACCATACACAGGAGGCATGCCAGCTAAACTAGCATAAGCCATTCCTTGAGGAATAAGCATAATGCCAACAGTTAAACCTGCAGAAATATCTCCTGATAAATAACGCTTTTTGTACCCTTTAAGCCAAGGGGCTATGAACTGATTTTTATACATTCTTTAGAAGTTTGGTACTGCAATTTACTAAAACAATTCCACATGTAGTGTAACATTCATCACATAAAATAAATTCAAATAAAAAAGTCACCCTTCAAATTCCATGAAGAGTGACTTTTCAACATTATTTATTCAATGATTTAATTGACATCCCACCATAATGCTGTTCCACCAACATCAGGTCCACCTAGAAGTACTACACCTCCATTTACACCATCAGCATTGGTTTCATATTCAGTATAAGGGAAGTTTACACGCTTAATTAAAGTTCCAGCAGGAATATCTCCGTTACTTAGATTTTGTTTTACTGGAATTAACATAGGATAATCAGTTCTACGTTGTTCTGCCCATGCTTCTTGTCCTTCAGGGAACATCGCAATCCATTTTTGAGTAATAATCTGCTCTAATTTTACTTCTTGACTAGCTCCTTCGTCCCATTTTACGACGACATTTGATTGTGCATCAATATCATTATCATCAGAAATAGGATCATCATAAGCAATTGGAGAAGTCGTTCCTTCTAAATAATCACCTATTGAAGCCCACATTGACTAAAGGAAGCAGTAATTCCTTCTTCATATAATGCTTGTGCTGTTCCATTCATATTCCAACCCAATAACGCACCTTCAGCTCTTAAGAATGTAACCTCAACTCCTGTCATCAATTGTAAAGGTTTAGATTCACCAATAACATTATTAGACATTTTAGAAAAACCTTTATAAGTGTCTTTTTCTTTAATATCAATTCCTTGACGAATTCCTCTATATTCTCCATCATATGTAGAAGGATCAATGAAAATTTCTAACCTTGGATCATTAAAACCTTTTAGAATTACTTCCATATTGGCGCCCATTCTAATATCATCCCATGCATTTAATATTGTAAACAATGGATGAGTAACCCCTTGAGCACCAACTGCAACCACCGAAGATGATTCTAAAACACCATCTTGAATAGCTTCTTCTGCCATTTGTTTAGCTTTAGAAGGACTGACGTTTGAAATTCTTAATGCTAATCTTAGTTTCAAAGAATTACCATACTTTCTCCACATGTCAAAATCACCTCCAAATACTTCGTCTATCTTAGTGAAGTCTGAAATCTCAGAAGCTCCTGCTAATAAATCATTGGCTTCTGTCAATTCTTCAAAGAAAGTATCATAAATGAGTTCTTGGTTATCATATTCGACACCAAAATCACTTTCACCAAACTTTGTGTAAGGGATGGGACCATAAATATCAGTAACTCTATGCATTGCTGACACTTTTAAAATTAAGTTCACCGCATAGAATTCAGGTGCATTTATTTCTCCATCAATAATTGCAGCATTCTTCACCTGTCTTGCAGGACCCATAACATTTGAATAGGCAAGGTTAAATGGGAAAGCATTCCATCCATCCACTAAAGAATACGTCATATTATTGACATTACCTACAAATGGTGTTGGTGGCATCATATAACCTGAGAAAACATCACCAATAAGATTTTGTTGTAACTGAAATTGCCATGTCACATTACTTAAATGGTAATAAATTGATCTTTGCATTTGAGGATAGTAACCTTTAATATGATTATTTCCCGCAGAAAGCTGATCAGCATCTAACTCCAAAGGAGATTTATTGATTTCATCAAAATTACTTGTACATCCAGCAAATACACCTGCAGAAAGTAATGCTGAAGCTATATATTTTTTAATATTCATTATAGTATTTCTAAATAATCTCTTGACTAAAAACTAAACTTCAAGTTTGCTCCATAACTTCTTGTTGTAGGCATACCAAAGATGTCTACACCTTGGAGACCATTACCTGGTGACATTGTTACTTCTGGGTCATATGGAGCATCTAATGCGAAGAAGAATAAGTTACGAGCAACCAATGATACAGATAGATTTTTAAAGAAAGCTAAGTCTGATGGGTGAGAATACGTTAGAGAAACTTCTCTTAAACGAATGTTTGTTGCGTCATAAATATATTCTCCTAGCATACCCCCTCTACCACCTACTGCATTATAATAATCTGCAGCGGGAACCATTATTCCTCCAACATTTACACCTCCATTGTTTCTAGCATCTGCTGTAACTTGAGATACGCCATACTCATCTAAAATAGCTTGAGTCATAGACATTACTTCTCCACCAAATTTTCCATCAATTAAGAAGCTAAAAGAGAAATTTTTATAGTTTAATGTATTACTCCATCCTAACTGCCAATCAGGGTTTGGATTACCAACAAGTACTATTTCATCAGTTGGTACAGGCAAACCTTGATCACTTAATACAACCTCGCCGTTCTCGTCTCTCTTCATTTTGTAAGAGTAAAGATCACCAAATGAACCACCTTCTCTAATTTTTGACATATAGTTATTCACAACACCATCCGAAATAACAAACTCAGGAACAGATTCATGAAGTTCTATAATTTCATTTGTAATCTTAGCAAAGTTTAATGTTGTTGACCAAGTAAAATCAGATGTACTAACAGGGATTAATGTCAACATCATTTCTACACCTCCATTTTGAATAACACCTCCATTTACTAAAGTTGTTGAATATCCAGAAGTTGGTGAAGCTGCAATTTCAAAATATTGATTTTCTGTATTTGTGTTATAATACGAGAAGTCTAAGTATACCTTTCCTTTATAGTCTAGTTCTAAACCAAATTCAAGAGAAGAAGAAAGCTCAGGTTTTAAGTTATAAACAGGTTCACGTGTATTGTATTGGATTGTACCATCCACCTCTCTAGTTCCAGGTGCTGTTACATAAGCAGGAACATCATTACCCACTTGTGTATAAGATGCTCTTACTTTTGCCATCTCAAAACCTTCTAGTAAACTAATGACTTCACTAAGAACAGCAGTTAAACCTACTGATGGATAGAAGTATGAAGTAGAAAGTGACGAAGACCAATCATTACGTCCTGTTAAATCTAAAAATAAGAAATCCTTATATGAAAGTTGAGCAGAAGCAAAAACGGATTGTAGTTGTTTTTCAGAATACACTCCAGCTGGTCTAACTGTACTTGAAGGGTGAATATTATCAACTGTAAAATAGTTAGGAATTAATAAACCTTCTCCACCCGTTTTTGTATCCAAAGTTTGACCTTCTAATAGATTATGCGTAATACTAGCCCCTATTAATGCATTAACATTAATGTCACCAAATGATTTCGACATGTTTAAAATCGCATCTGCATAAATTTGAGTGTTATCTAAGCCTGTATTCAAATAACGACCATTTTCAGCAACATGAGTTGCTTGAGTTGTTGCATAAAACTTTTTCTCAAAAGTGTCTTTCGTTTGATCAATACTCACACGACCTTTTGCCCAAAGCCAATCATAAATATTATATTTTCCTTTTACAGAAGCGATTAATCTCTTTCTAACTTCTTCTGATTTAGCTCTATTTAGTAACCACCAAGGGTTTTGATTAATATCTCTGAGTGCATGCCATTGTTGAACAGGAATATTACTCTTGTCATCAAAAACTTCATAACCATTTTTATATTGATTAATATCAACACCTCTTGGGAATAATAAGTAAGATTGGTAAGGGTTATTATATAAACCGAATACAGGTCTATTTTTCACGTTCTGATGCATGTAATTTATGTTTGCATCTAATTCTAATTTACCATCAAATAACTTAGAAGACTACCTAACGGTGAAGTTGTGTTTATCTAATGAATTTGTAGGTAAAATACCCTTCGAACTTGAATAGGCATATGAAAAATAAATTTGTGAATTTACTCCACCATGCGTAGCTGCTAATGAATTGATAAAAGTTGTTCCTCCTTGTAAAAAGTCATTTACATCAGCAAATGAATCACCACTTTGAGTAGCTCTACCCCATGATTTTTCTCCATAAGTACCATCATCTGCAAATCCAGTATAGTCATTTTGAAGCTTAGGTAATTTATAAGCTTGTTCTGCTGTAAAATTCGATGAGAAAGTTACTTTTGACAGCCCTTTTTGGCCTTTTTCAGTTGTAATTAAAATTACACCATTTGCTGCTTGAGATCCATATAAAGCAGAAGCCGCGGCACCTTTTAAAACATTGATACTTTCAATATCTTCTGGGTTTAAGTTAGAAATACCATCTCCAGAATCACGACCACCCCATGTATCATTTGCTAATTGAGATGAGAAATTAGTCAATGGCATACCATCAATCACATACAATAGCTGGTTAGAACCATTTGCAGAAGTATTAGCTCTTAGAAGCACTTTGACAGAACCACCTGCACCTGAAGAAGATCTAGAAATATTTACACCGGTAACCTTACCAGATAAACTATTCATTAGGTTGGGATCTTTTACTTTTCTCAACTCTTCTGAGTTTACACTTTGCGTGGAATAGGTCAATCCTTTAGAACTTCTTTCGACTCCTAAGGCAGTTACTACAATCTCATCTAATTGTTCAGCATCTACCTCCATAGATAGATTAATTGAAGACTGATTGTTAATAGCAATTTCTTGTGTTTTGTAGCCAACAAAACTAAAAATTAACGTACGATCCTCTTTTGCTTGTAATGTGAAATTTCCATTGATATCAGTCATTGTACCAGTAGATGTTCCTTTAAGTACGACATTGACACCAGGTAAAGGCGATCCATTTTCACTAACTACACCTGTAACTTTGAAAGATTGTGCTAGAGATGTAAGTGAAAAAAGAGAATGGCCAATAATAGTTAGCAATCTCAGTTTTTATAGTAGATATTTAGTGTGTATAAAAAATTGTAAAAGTGATAATTATCTACATGAATGTACAATTAACACTTATTTAGATATTAATTATTTCGACAAACAGCATTTTTTCTATACTTAACAGCATGATTTTAAGGCTTAACAACACACAAATCTCTTCTAACATTTATTACACGACAATATTACAGATTATCCCACTACACACATTCTATTAATAATCAATAGATTACGTAATTTATTTCGATATATACCGTTTATCGAAACTAATATATCCGAATAAAAAACTGTCTCTTTGGCAGAAAATATGACAAAATAAGCACTCTATTTAGATTGGCATACTTCATGCAAAAAGCGGTATGGAGAATATAAAAATCTCAATAAACTTTTTGAATATAAAACTTTAAAAATAGATAGATTAAAATGTCACAAGTAAACATTAAACCCTTAGCAGATAGAGTACTTATCGAGCCTGCGGCAGCTGAAACACAAACTGCATCAGGATTATTTATTCCAGACAATGCTAAAGAAAAGCCACAAAGAGGAACTGTTGTTGCTGTGGGTAATGGTACAAAGGATGAACCACTAACAGTAAAAGTTGGTGATACTGTAATCTATGGTAAATATTCAGGTACTGAATTAAACCTAGATGGAAATGATTATTTAATTATGAGAGAAGCTGACATCTTGGCTATCGTATAATTGACTTTAATCTGAGAAGTGAACTCTAAAATCACACTTTAAACAATATTATTACAATAACGATGCGAATATAATTCGCGCTAAAAATATTTTATTATTATGGCAAAAAATCTTCATTTCGATACTGAAGCAATCGAAGGATTAAAAAAAGGTGTTGACGCATTAGCGAACGCAGTAAAAGTTACTTTAGGACCAAAAGGACGTAACGTAATTTTAGAAAAATCATTTGGTTCACCTCACGTAACTAAAGATGGTGTTTCAGTAGCAAAAGAAATCGAATTAGCTGAGCCAATCGAAAACATGGGTGCTCAATTAGTAAAAGAAGTAGCTTCTAAAACTGCAGACGAAGCAGGTGACGGTACTACTACTGCTACTGTATTGACACAAGCTATCTTCACTACAGGTATCAAAAACGTAGTAGCTGGAGCTAACCCAATGGATTTGAAGCGTGGTATCGATAAGGCTGTTAAAGCTATCGTTGCTGAAATAAAAAACACTTCAAAAACTGTTGAAACAAACAAAGAAGTAGAGCAAGTAGCAACAATCTCTGCTAACAATGATGCTGAGATCGGTAAAATGATCGCTGAAGCAATGGAAAAAGTAGGTAAAGATGGTGTGATCACTGTTGAAGAAGCAAAAGGTACTGAAACAGAAGTAAAAACTGTTGAAGGTATGCAATTCGATCGTGGATACTTATCTCCATACTTTGTAACTAACACAGAGAAAATGGAAGCTGATATGGAAACTCCATTTATCTTAATCTACGACAAGAAGGTTTCTACAATGAAAGAATTACTTCCTGTTTTAGAAGCTGTTGCTCAAACTGGTAAGCCATTAGTTATCATCGCTGAGGATGTTGACTCTGAAGCTTTAGCTACTTTAGTAGTAAACAAAATCCGTGGTGCATTAAAAGTTGCAGCTGTTAAAGCTCCAGGTTTTGGTGACCGTCGTAAGGCAATGTTACAAGACATCGCAATCTTAACTGGTGGTACTGTAATCTCTGATGAGACTGGTATGAAACTAGAAGATGCGACTATCGATATGTTAGGTACAGCAGAGAAAGTAATCATCGACAAAGATAACACTGTTGTTGTAAATGGTGCTGGTACTGCTGATGCTGTTGCTGCTCGTGTTGCTGAAATCCGTGTTCAAATCGAAAACACTACTTCAGACTACGATAAAGAGAAATTACAAGAGCGTTTAGCGAAGTTAGCTGGCGGTGTTGCAATTATCTATATCGGTGCTGCAACTGAAACTGAAATGAAAGAGAAGAAAGACCGAGTAGATGATGCTTTAGCTGCAACTCGTGCTGCAGTAGAAGAAGGTATTGTCGTTGGTGGTGGTACTGCATTATTACGTGCTGCTGCTACTCTTGATTCAGTTGAGACTGCTCACGCGGACGAAGCTATTGGTGTTCAAATCATCAAAACTGCTATCCAAGCTCCTTTAAGAACTATCTTAGGAAATGCTGGTTTAGAAGCTTCAGTGATTGTAAACAAAATTTTAGAAGGTGAAGGAAACTTTGGTTTCAACGCTCGTTCTGAAGAGTACCAAGACTTAGTAGCTGCAGGTGTTATTGACCCTACAAAAGTAACTCGTCTTGCTTTAGAGCATGCTGCTTCTGTTGCTTCTTTATTATTAACTACTGATTGTGTAGTTTCTAATGAAAAAGAAGAAGGTGGTGCTGCAGCTCCTGCTATGCCTCCAATGGGTGGTGGTATGCCAGGCATGATGTAAGAGATCATCAGTTTTATATATATACAAAAAGGGTTTGCTTATCGATTAAGCAAACCCTTTTTTATTCAAATAAATCAGAAGCAATCTGATCTGCGAATAATTTCCCTTTTTCAGATAAAACCAACTTCTCTCCTCTCCAAGTCAACCACCCTGATTTATCCATTTTTTCTAGTTCTTCGATTCTTTCTTTTCGTAAATCGAAATCATAGATATTTTTTAAATGATTCAAATCACAACCCCAACTTGTTCTTAGTGTAGTCAAGAGGTATTCATTAATCCCGTCTTCCCGACTTAGATTTTCTATTTCACAATCTAAGACCCCTTTCTCTAATATTGATTTATAATATTTTGGATTATTAGAGATATTGTATTGTCTTGATTTTGAACCGTCAAAAGAATGAGCACCTGGACCGATCCCTACATATGGTTTTCCTTGCCAATACGCACTATTATGTTTTGAGTAAAAGCCTTGTTTACCAAAATTTGAAATCTCATAATGATCATAATTATTCGATTTTAAAGTTTCAACTAGATATTCGAATTGAAGAGCAGCAAATTCATCGTCGGCAGGTGTAAACTTCCCTGATTTAGTCCATTTCCCCAATGCTGTCTTCGGTTCTACTGTTAAGCAGTAAGACGATATATGAGGTACATTTAAATCAATGGCTTTTTGCAAATCATTATGCCATATGGAGTGATTATCTGCTGGAATACCATAGATCAAGTCAATTGTCAGATTATCGAAACCAGCGTCTTGAGCTAATTTCACACACATTTCACTTTCGTGGGCATTGTGAGCTCTATTCATTAATTTCAAATGCGGCTCATGAAAAGATTGTAATCCAATACTTAATCGATTTATACCTATAGCTTTTAACTCCTTTAATTTCTTAACATTTAAATCATCTGGATTAGCCTCTAATGTCAATTCTATTTCATTATTGACAGTGAAATTTTTATGAATTTCGTTTAATAATAAATCAATTTCTTCTGTCAAAAGAATAGATGGAGTACCTCCTCCAAAATAAATTGTTTCAATTGGTGAATAAAAATACTCCTTTTGCATTCTAATTTCCTGAAGCATTGCCTCTAGTACTAACTCTTTAGTTTTCAGCGATGTACTAAAGTGAAAATCACAATAATGGCAAGCTTTTTTGCAAAAAGGAACATGTAAATAAATTCCACTCATAATTTTTTTAAAAAAAAATTAATATTTTTTTGTCCACCTCTCGAAATGAGTTGTCTATATATCAGAACATAGAAAAAACGATAATAAAATATTATATATACACACTCTATTCATTTGACGATAATATTGTTTAGAAACACCTTTTTTTAAAGGTGTTTCTTTTTTTTTATGACCTATCTCCTTCGAAAAGCATTCCTCTAGTAATTAATACTTGTGCAAGTATATAAAATATCATGATATAAACTTCTGAGATAGCTATTCCTTTAAAGTTTTTTAATCCAATCATTATATCTGAAATAATAAATAAGGCTCCACCTAAACAAGTGATTAATCCCCATATATTTTTAACTATAATCCATCTAATCAAAGTAAAAGAAAACATTACTGATATTATTATGCTATATACTAATACTGGTGCAAAAAGTAATTCATTACCTTCTGCAATATAAATTCCTAAATATCCACCTAAAATAGATAAAGGAAAGGAAATAAATATTACTAATTTATAATTGTCTTTTACACTAGCAAAAAATAAAGCGACAATATACAATTGATGACAAACCAAAAAACTACCAAGCCCAAGTAATAAGACAAATGGATCTTGACTAAACATCATATATAAATCTCCTAACCAAGCAAAGAAAAAACCAATCATCATACTTTTGTATATAATAGAATTTTCAGAGCTCTCTTTCCATGTTGTAGAAAAATATATTGCTAAAAATGGAACAATAAATGGCTTACTAAAATGTATTAGGTAGATATTATCTTGAGAAGTTCCATAAATATTTAACGTGATAACAGCTAAAAAAATGGCCCAGAATATATTTTTTTGTCCTCTATTTAATGGCGCTTTTACAGCTTTGGTAGTTCCAGTCATACTAATGTAGATTAAATTAAAAAATAAAAAGACTTTGCATAAATATTAATTATACAAAGTCTTTTTTGTTTATAAAAATATTAAGTGATTATTCCCAAGGCTTGCTATTGGCTTCTTCATTACTCATCGCCTCAACTTTATCACCATTTGATAAAGTCTCTGAAACAACTCTAAATGGCCCTTTAACAACTACATCATCTTCAAAAATGCCATCAATGATTTCTATATTCTCAAAATCACTTACTCCAGTTTTGACTATTCTAGCTTCAACTTTCTGAGTTGTTTTATTGTAAACAAAAACCACTTCTTCCAATTCATTATCTTTAGCAGATTTACCAGAACTACTCATTCCATCAACACTTGCTACTACATCTCCTTCTTCATCCTCTTTTTTTTCCATTAATTCGAAACGTTTTCTTGTTGTAACAGAAGTTAATGGAACAATCCAGATATTACTTTTCGTTTGCGTAATTACATCTACAGAGGCAGTCATACCTGGTCTAAAAGGTGATTCTTTAGATTTATTTTCAGCAAGTAAATTCGTGTAAGAAGAAGGCAAGATTTTAATTTTCACCTCAAATTCAGTCACTACATCCGTACTTGCAGTTTCATTTGCTGAATTTGCAATAGCTGTTACAACACCTTTGAATTTTAAATCTCTGTAAGAATATGCATCTACATCAATAATAGCCGTATCTCCTTCATGAATACGAATAATATCATTTTCATTTACATCAACACGTGTTTCCATTTCAGCAAGATTGGCAATACGCATTAATTCAGTAGCGGACATCTGACGAGCACCTACAACCATTTCTCCTTTCTCAACAGATAGTTTTGAAACAACTCCTGACATTGGAGAAAATATTTTCGTTAGCATTAAGCTTTCTTTCGCATCATCAACTTGAGCTAAACTACTTTTTACATTGTATTCAGCTGCTCTCACATTTTCTTTTGCTGCTTTTAAATTCGCTTGAGCAATTTCAAATTCAGCTTTACTATTTTCATAATCTTGGTCAGAAATTACCTTATCTTTCCAAAGTTTTTCATTTCTTTTGAATGTCAATTCAGCTTGACGTAATCTAGCTTGATTTTGTGCTTCATCTGCTTTTGAACGAGCTAATTGAGCTTTTTGAGCATTTAATGCTGCTCTTGTTTGATCTAAAGCAGATTGGAAGTTATCTGGTCTAATTTGAGCTAAAAGCTGCTTTTCAAATACAGAATCACCTTCTTCAACATATAATTCTCTAATTTCACCTGAAACCTCTGAAGATAAGTTTACTTCATTAATCGGTTGAACACGTCCTGAGGCAGATACTTTTTCAGTAATAGTTCCTTTTGTTGCAACTGCAAACTCTACTTTTGTAGATTTTTCTTTATTTGAATTAAAATAAACTCCTGCAATTATTATTACTATAACAACTACTGATATAATAGAGTAAAGTTTTTTGTTCGATTGTTTGCGCTTTTTAGCCATAATATGCTCTAGATTTTCGACAGAAAGTAATTTTTTATCCTTAAAATTAAATTAAAAAAGTAAAATAATAGAATACTTTTAAAAGTACCACGTTATCTATATATAACTTTATTTTTTATGTCAATTTATTATTCAATTTTCGACTTAATGCTAAATAAGTGGATTATTTTCAATAACAACGATTATCCACCAGGAAAAGTTTTAAAAATTAATACAGCTTGGATTGATTATTTGAATACATATCAATTATCAATTGTTCTGGAAGTGATAACTGGTGAAGTAATTACCTTAAGAATTCCTCTTGAAAACGATTCTGAAGATTATTATATTAAATTATTGAGAGGCAGTTTAGGAACAATCTTTGATTCTAAAGAAGAATTATTAGAATTTTCTGAAACTGTTTAAATCCTAATTTTAATAAGAAAAAAACCGAATCATATACTTAGATATGATTCGGTTTTTTATACGTTTTAAAATAAAAAGCTATTGCTTCATAATCTTCTTCACTACTTTTCCTTTTGAAGTATTCACCTCTAAAAAGTATAATCCATCTGAATAGGCATCTAAATTCAGAGATAATGCTCCATTTACGTTTGCATTCCCGTGCATCAATACTCTACCCGTATTATCTCTTAGCTGATATGTAATCTCTCCTACTAAAGTTTCTCCTTGAATATTCACAAATGAAGTAGTTGGATTTGGAAAAACAACTACTGATTGAGAAAGTTCATTTTCCTCAATAGCAGTAATAGCATCTAAGGTATACGTTAGATTATTAATATTTGCTCTAACAATATATGTACCTGTTACTTCTACAGGAATATCTCCACCTTCTCCTTTTGCTTCTTTTAGTTTTCCAGGGCTTGCATACCCCCATTGACCTCCATCCCAAGATGGCTCATCAATAAACTTAAAGATTTCACCTTTTGTAAGACTTATCTCATCAGTATAAAACCCTCCATTACCATCAGGATACATTTCTAATGCATTTGCAGGTGTCCAATTAATATCTAAAACATCTCCTACTAAGTAAAGGCTTGTGTTGTTTTGTTCGAAATCAATAAATACTGGTCCTTCAGAAGCTTGATTACCATCAGAAAATGATAAGGCAAGTTCATAAGGTAATTCCTCCTCTCCAATACTTAAAAAATCTCGAGGTGTAAATGATGTGACATATTTATCTCCCTCAAGAGACATAGTCATAGAATTTTCATTTGTAATGTTACCAGAACCTTTTTCATCTAAAACAACACCTGCAGTAAGTGTAATTGTTGAACCAAATTCTTGATCACTTTGAGCTGGATTGAAATATACTTTAATTTCATCATCTTCAGTAAAACCATATGGTGTTACTTCAACCATTGGCATAAATCCAGTGACTAAACCGTTTTGAGGATAATCCATTGGTTTATTGACCAATACAATGAATTCAGAAGGATTTAGTGTCAAACTAGCCTTTGCATCGTATTGTTTCCCTTGTTCAAAGTAAGAATACCAATTAGAACCATCATTTGAATAGTCATATGTGTATTCTTCTAGTGGTGTCAAATTAAAATTACCAATTATTTTAACTTTAACATTATCTCCATTTAATGAAACCGTTTTTACAAGTCCTCCCAATGAGAAAGAATAATCATCACTAGAAAGGGCTCCTAAGTTTTCATCATTTCTCAATTTCAGCAAGGCAGCATAAGTATCATATAACTGTTGGCGAATTTCATCATTTTCAGTATCAAATTCAGAAATAAGAGGCTTACGAGCTGTTCTGTATCCATCATCAACTTGGCCTTGATATTCAATTTGATTGATAGAGACATTATATCCCACTTCTCCATATTGCCAGATTAATTTTGGACCAGGAATCATAAAGAAAAACGCAGAAGCTAATTTTTCTCTGTCAATACCATTTTGTAATTCTTTTAAATCATATGTCTGGTTTTCAGTACCAAAATTCTCTGAATCATAAATTAACCTTTCTTCATCATGTGATTCCATATAGGACATTACACCATGCGTCGGCATTGATCTTGATTTTGGAGATTGCCAAGAAATATCAGAATTGCCACCTTTTACAATATCTCTAAAATTATGATTCATATTACCCCATAATGAAATTCCATTTTCGGCTAATTCTTGCTCTTCATCATTATCTGCAAGGTGCTCAAAAATTACATAAGCATTAGGATTTCTTTTTATGATCTCATCATTCATTCTCGTCAATAAACGAACTCGGTCTGCATCATATCTACTTCCCCACTCATCACTTCCAGTTTTCAGGTTATTACCAAAACCTTTTGTAAAATCAAATCTGAATCCATCTACATGATAATATTGCATCCAATGGGCATTTACACTATCCACCAAAGCTTGTGTATAAACACTTTCATGGTTGAAATCAGCACCCCATTGTAAGCCTGGATTTGTGAAATTTGATTTTTCATTGAACCATGGATTATCTGATGATGGATCTCCGAATTCACCATCATCATTATACATTCTAACCATTGGAGAAGAATGGAAAGAGTGATTCAATACTAGATCTATTACAACAGCAATCCCTTTACCATGTGCTTCATCAATGAATTCCATCAACTTCGTTTTTGGTCCATAGTATTTATCTGGAGCAAAGTAGAAATTAGGATTATAACCCCATGAGTCATTTCCTTCAAATTCATTTATTGGCATTAGGTGAATTGTATTGACCCCTAAAGCTTTAATGTAATCTAACTTTTGAATAGCTTCTTCATAGGTATCTTGTTCTACAAAATCACGAATGTGTAATTCATATACTACTGCTTCTGCTAAAGGAACAGGTTCAAACGAAGTATTTTGCCAAGTATATGTTGGTTGGTTTATTTGGAGAACTGAAGCTCTTTTATCCGTTTTGTTAGATGGATACTCAATTAAACCGGGGTATCTCTCATAATCTTGATTGATATATTTATCATCATATGGATCAGAAACTTTTTCAGTGTAAGGATCTGCAATTTTTAGAGATCCATCGATTAAATATTGATAAACATATTCTTGATCTACGTCTAATGTATCAATTGTTAACCACCAATAATTTGCATCTTCTTCTTCATCCAATTGCATTAAACTTCCTTCAGTTGGAGTCCAATCATTGAAATCACCAATTAGGTAAACAAATTCCTTAAGTTTTGCAGGGTCTTGTAATACTAATGTTACTTCAGATCCATTATAATTAGGGCCTAAATGAGTAGCATAAGCAGGCCTATCTGATTCAGGAATTGAATTTGGCTTGATAAAAAAAGAAATTTTTGTTGTATCAGATAAATCATCAACGCTAGCTACTGCTTCTAAATCTAATTGTCCTGCAGAATTCGCAAAATAACCATAGGTAAGTGATCTCGCATTATCTTCAGATTTTACTTTTGATCCATTTACATATAACTCTAGATTAGAAGAAATAGTTGAAGAAACATTAATAGTGTGTTCTTCATATTGTTCCAAAATATCACCTGCTGAAGGTGAATCAATTGATACACTAAGACCTCCTTCTTTTATCACTTCAAAGACAAAGTCTGATGTCTGACCATCACTCCAATCTTTTCCTTTAAAGATAATTCCAATTTGAGGAATTTCATCAGCTGAAGCTCCTATAAATTGTGTCGGTACAAAAGTTATTTCCCATTTATTATCTCCCAAGTTAGTCCACTTTGCAGCATCTTCATTGTCAGTAGCTGGACTTACATTAGTCGCTGCACCAGGACCATCAGGAACCCACACCCAAGCCCAAGCTTCGGTCAAACCTTCTAATTGATTATTGCCTGATACATCAATTGAAAAAGTGACTTCTTCAGACGCAACAATTGGATTTACAGAAGGTACTATATCTTGTGCAAATAAATGATTTATAAATAATATAAATAGTAATAAAGTTGATAAAGTTTGTTTCATACTAAAGGGTCTACTAGTCAAAATTGTAAGTTAAACATTTAAATTTAGTCAAATTCAAGATGAATTAATAACAATACAACAAGTTTATTATCAGTTATTTAAGGAAACCCGTAGCGCAACCGGTTGAATGTTATGGGTATAAAAAACAGCCTTTCTCATAATATAGAAAAAGGCTGTTTTATATGTTAATTAAAGATTTTCATTAGTTACTTGTTCTCGAATGAGTACCACTATTAGAATCTCTATCAAATGTACATGTGATTGTATAATTTCCAGGAGTATCAATAGATATTGATGCTTGGTTTCCACCACCTTCCAACACATCATCAGAATCAGCAGTTTTACCCATTTGATAATCCCATGAATCATTTGCTCTAAACTTATACTCTCCAGCTGCTAAATAGCCTGAATAAGTCCATGTTCCTGCACCTGAATCATATACCATATCAGTATCAGGATCCCAACCATTTGGTGTTGCTGATCCAATAATACCCCAATAATCATCACTTGGTAAAGTCATTTTCACGATTGAGTAAGTCAATGCATCAAAATCAGCAAGGATTTCATACCAACCATCTTCAGAAACAGGGATATTATCACCTCCTGAAACAAGCGTTCCACCTGTTCCACCATAGTTTGTATCCCACGCATAATTAGATCTGAATTTAACTTCACCTTGAACAAGTTTTACTTGAATTTTATATGAATTGCCTGAAACTACTGTCATTTCAGTATCAGCATCCCATCCTCCAGGAGTAGCTGAACCAATGATTGACCAAATTTGGAATGGAGTAACTGATAATGCTATTTCAGAAGACTCACCTGTATCACCATCACCAAAGATAGCAACTACCTTAATATTAACATCTCCTGCTGCACCTGGAGTTACACCTGAGAATAAAGCACCTTTGTTTAGGTCTGAAGTTTTGAGAACTGCTTCTAAAGTACCTCCATCAACTTGTGCTAACACATTGTCTCCTACTTGCACTCTGTAATTAATTGGTGTCTCAGTACCTCTAATCGATGCTGTCCAATTAACTGTTGTTGCTGGTGCATAGAAATCAGCCTCAGAAAGTGTAAATGCATCTCCGGCCGAAGGTGAAGTAATATCTGGAACAGTAATAGGCTCTTTTCCTAAAATTGAGTAAACTGGTTCTGCAGGATTGATCAATGTCATGATCATTTTTACAGTACCGTCTCCAGTCATACCTGTTGTACCTTGGAACTCAAGAAGGTTACCTTCACCAGCACCAAAGAAATGATCGTCATCTCCTTTAAAGAAGTAAGATTTAGCAGGGTCCATATCTACAGATGCTTCCCAACGTACTTTTGATCTTACATAACCTAAAGTAGCAACTTCATTTCCATCATTATCCACAACCATCCAATTCATTGGCGTTAATGTATAAGTCAGGCCTGTTGTACTCATTGAGATATAGTAGTCTCCAGAAGTTGGAGTTGCGATGTTACCTGCATTTGGATCAGTATCAAGACTACCTGATAAATTATCAGCAGCAGCAGTACCTAAACCATAATTTGTTCCATCCCAACCTGGACCCGTAGCAAATTTAAAGTTGTTATTAAGGTTAAGATAACCAACAAAATTATTCGATGTTGCTTCTACTTCTACGACTACAGTTTTCCCATTATCTGGATTCCAATCTTGATGATCACCCGGTACTCCTAAAGAGTTACCTGTAATAACTGGTTGGTAATAAGGAGTAACATTAAAAGTGATTTTTTCAGAAGGAGTAATAAAATCAACATCATCTGAATTTGTATCAGATAAGAATGCTGATACCCAAGTCTCCACTGGATGTTCTACTTCTGGCGTTAAACCTAAAGCAGCTAGGGCTCCATTTAATTCTTCAACTGTTGGTGAAGCTGTAGTATCACTCTGTGTCACAGTTGCAATAGTTTGTACATCTTCACCATCAACTGCTTTCACTAGTATTTGATACTTCACTTCTGTTGCAATACCGAAATCAGCTTCAGACCAATTATAAGTTGCAAACACAGTTGATGCACTATCTTCAACTAGAAGGTATTGTCCACCTTCTGATGGACCGGAAGTGATCACAGGTGATGTAAAATCATCTGAACTTCCTAAAACTGGTTCTCTTAAATCTTTACAACTAAAAGCAAAAATTAAGAGAGATAAATATATATATATATTTTTCATTGTCTTTCAATTTGATTTATTAGTAACCAGGATTTTGTTCTAAAGTAGGGTTAGCTCCTAGTTCGTCAGCAGGAATTGGGAATAAGTTTTTGTTTGAAGAAACACTTGTACCTGTTTCTGAATTACCTTTATAAGGCCATACATATTCCGAAGAAGTTAATAGACCGAAACGAATCAAGTCAGTTCTTCTATGACACTCCCAGTATAATTCCCTTGCTCTTTCGTCAATTAAATCTTCCAATGCCCAATTTGCTCCAATAGTGCCTTGAGTTGAACGTGTTCTTAATTGATTTAAGTAATCAGTTGCAATAGTTCTATCACCACTACCACCTCTAGCCACTGCTTCTGCATATATTAGCATTGCATCAGCTAGTCTAAATAATGGAAAATCTGTATCAGGGTGTGTTTTATTTGAGCCAGAAGTGTTATCCTCCATTAAATTAGAGTATTTAACTACACCTACACCACTCTTAAAATCAAAAATATCATCATTTTCAGGACGCATTAATTCTCTATTAAATAATGATCTTGAATCTGTCCCAGCAAATTTACTTGCAAATTCTTCAGTAGTTCTATGACCACCCCAAGCACCTGTAGTACCATAGTTGCCTTCAAGGTCAGCCCAGTCTGTCCATAATGAAGCTGAAAGAACAAAAGTCATAGCTCCCCAAGATTGAGTATTAGTACCATCACATGGAACTGAGAAGATAATTTCAGGAGATAAATTGTTATCTGCTCTGAAATTGTCCATGTATTCTGAGCTTAAAGTATATCCTCCATTATCTACTACTAATTTAGCATAACGAGCTGCCTCTGTATAATCGGCAGTTTGTCCTGAAGGATAACGATCAGGTAAAGAGCTAGAATTATCATAATCATACGTGTAAACATTCTTGTTTAAGAATAACTTTGATAATAACATGTACCCTGCATACTTATTAGCACGTCCGTACTCACCTGTTTCTGAAAGTTTTTCATCTCCAGAACCATCAGTAATTTCAACTAATTCATCAACGATGTATTGGAAAACCTCAGCTTTTTTCTTTTGAGCTGGATTAAAACTACCAACTGCATCTGCCTCTGTTACAAAAGGAACGTTACCAAATAAATCGATAGCATACCAATAATGTAAAGCTCTTAAGAATCTTGCTTCAGCTCTATATTCTTTGATTTCGTTTAAGAAGGCATCATCAGTAATACCTCTTGAAGATAACTTTGATGGAGTAGATTCCCTTAAGAATTCATTTGCATAAGAGACACCAATAAATATTCTACTATACAAAGCTGAAACATATCCATTTGAAGCTGCATAACTTAAAGTAGTGTAACCAAATGACAAATCATATTCATTTTGCCAACAGTTATTTGCTTCATCAGTTGGATATTCCATAGCGTAAAACAAACCTCTTAAAAATTGACCGTGCCCCTCATCAATACCTGAGATATCACCATCTCCAGATGGACCTTTTTGTCCTGACAAAGAAAGGTTTGCATATACTTTACCTAATACTTTAATATAGTTTTCTTGATCTCTATATACATTATCACTCACTTCTACACGGTCATCAATAGGTGTAGTATCTAAATCACCAACACATGATGTCATAGAAAGTGAAGCTGCCAAGACAGATCCAAAAACTACTTTATTTAATTTATATTTTAAATTCATGATTAATCTCAATTTTTTAGAATCCTAAGTTTACACCTAATAAGAATGTCGTTGGACGAGGATAAACATTGTTATCAATACCTCCATCAACTTCTGGGTCTAAGCCCTTATATTTAGTCGCAACTACAAGGTTATTTACAGTACCATAAACTCTTAAGTTTACATTACCATCAGCAACATCTTTGAAGTTGTAACCTAACATCAAGTTGTCTAATCTTAAGAATGAAGCGTTTTGTACATAGTAGTTAGAATATTTTTGAAGAGTTGTTCCTGTTTGGAAACCAGTATTAATTGCATCTCTAGTTACATTGTTCCAAGTACCATTTTGATACACTCTATCTAAAACACCATTATTTGAATCAACATTGTTGTATACATAGTTATCTAAACGGATACGGCCATTTAAACTAAAGTCCCATTGACCGTATGATAGATTTGTATTGAAGCCCATATAGATATCAGCAGCTGAATCTTTGTATCTGTATCTATCACCCTCTGTTATTTGACCATCACCATTTCTATCTACAAATACTCCTTCGATTGGCTTATCATTATCATCATAAACTTGTTCTAAAACAAAATATGAGTTAGAAGGATAACCAACACTATGAACTTGAATAGTTAAACCAGTACCACCTGCAATACCACCTGTATAAACACCGTCATAATCAGGATCATCTGATGCCTGTAGTTTTGTAATTTCATTTTGGTTATAAGTAAGGTTAAAACCAAAATTCCAGTTCAACTTAGAATTACTAATCAATTTAGCATTGATGTTAAATTCAACACCTTTGTTTTCAAGATCTCCAATATTTGCTAAAACTTGATTATTTAAGTTAGATCCAGCAGGTACAGGAGTTACGTTCAACAAGTCTGATGTTTTACGCAAGTAACCATCAATACTACCCGTAATTTTATCATCCATAAAACCAAAGTCAATACCAGCATTATAAGTAGTTGTTGTCTCCCACTTTATATTAGCATCATAACCATTAGGTCTATATGTTTGAGAATAGATTGGAGAACCATCAGGATTTGTACCAATTTGTACATATGCCGTTGAAGTACTTGAAGTATATAAAGGTAAATAAGGATAATCACCTTGACCAATATTTTGTTGACCAGTTTGACCGTAACCTAATCTTAGTTTTAAAGTACTTATATCATCAGAACTATCTAAGAAGCCTTCTTTTTTCATATTCCAAGCAAAAGCTGCTGCTGGGAATAATCCCCATCTTGTATCAGGAGAGAAACGAGACGTACCATCATTTCTAACAGTTACAGTGAATAAATATCTATCCGCAAAAGTATAATTTAAACGTCCAAAGAATGAAACTAAGTAACTTTCAGTACTGTATGGTGTAAAAGGAGTTTTTTCAATTGAACCATCTCCGTTTGTCGCATAATCACTTCCTTCTCTATAGAAATGTTGCCAAGAATAACCTAACATTACATCTAACTTAGAGTTTATAGATGGAAGATCTTTTACATATTGTAAAGTGAAATCTAATAATTCATTTCTTTTCTCTTGATCAAAAGTAGAACGGTATCCAATATCAGGATATGTTTGTTTCAAACTATCACTTTGGATATTACTTCCATCAGACCAAGAATAATCATAACCAATATTTAAATTTGCTTTTAAATCAGGTAAGAAATGTAATTTATAATCTAATTGTAAGTTACCAATTGACCTTTTGACATCAGAAGTATTATCAGTAAAGTCAAGTTTAGCAACTGGGTTTTGAGTTGCAAGTACTATTGGGTTACCTGAAGCATCTAGCCAAGTGAAATGACCATAATCCCATGGTGAACCATCTTTTACTGGTCTTGTTGGATCAAAACTAACCGACTCGCCTACAGCACCAGTATCTGCAAACTTGTTTTTGATTAGCATACCTTTCACATTCAAATTTACTGATAAATGGTCTTCAAAGAATTTTGGGTTCAATGAAACATTACCTGTATATCTTTCTAATTGAGAAGTATTCAAAATACCATTTTGGTTAGTATAACCAACTGATACTCTATATGGTAAAGTTTCAGCTGCTGTACCAGAAACACTAATATTATGATCGGTTGAAACTGATGTACTTAGCACCTCATTTTGCCAATCAGTATCTGCAGTACCAATTTGATCAGTTAATGTAGGATATAAATCTGATGCCAATTCTCTATATTCACCAGCTCCTAACACATCAATATTTCCTCTTGGAATAGAAACCGATACATTACCTGTATAATCAATTTTCACTTTTCCAGAAGCTCCTTTCTTTGTTGTAATAATAATTACACCATTTGAAGCTCTTGAACCATAAATAGCAGTTGCGGAAGCATCTTTTAATACCGTAAATGTTTCGATATCACTTGGATTAACCGAGTTTAATGGGTTTTGCATACCTGCAACACCTTCTGAGTCAATTGGCACACCATCAATAACAATCAGGGGATCATTTGATGCTGATAAAGATGAACCACCACGAATACGAATAGTTGAACCTGCTCCAGGAGCACCACCAGAAGTAGTGATATTTACACCTGCAACTTTACCATTCAATAAATCCTGAGGAGATGTAATTGCTCCTTGGTTAAAATCATTTGCATTCACAGTTTCAATTGAACCAGTAGCATCTTCTTTTTTAACACTACCATAACCAATAACGACTACTTCATCTAGTTGCTCAGCGTCAACTTCTAATGAAATATCGATAACCGATTGATTTCCAACTAAAATTTCTTGTGTTTGATAGCCAATATAGCTGACAACTAGAGTAGTCTCTCCTTCAGCTAGAGTAATTTTATATTCACCATCAAAGTTTGTAGTCCCTCCTTTTGTTGTACCTTTTACTAATACAGCTACACCAGGTAGTGGGTCACCATTTTCATCTACTACTTTACCGCTTACACTTCTCTCCTGTGCAAAAGTGACAATAGAGAATAATAAAAGCAGCACAATTGTAGCATAACGCCATGTAGAATTAATGCTCATTTTCATACTTATACAGTTAGACAAATAGACAAGTACTTTCTTACATTTAAGTGTGAGTTTGTTTTAATTGATAAAAACAAACTTATTTTTTTCATTTTCAATTTACGTCGAAGAGAGTTTTTAAAAATTAAACTCAACAATTTAATCTTAGAAAAGTACAATCGGCAAATCCACTTTTTGTTTCATTGCTACTACAAATTAATCACTTAATTAATTAAGACAAAATCATATTTTTTCACTTTTATTAATTTCGCGTACATTTCTTAGAAAAAAACATACTTTTATTTAAATAAACATAGAATTCCTTTGTTAAAATTTTATTTCGAATAATTAAAAATTTCAGTCTATTATTTTATACATTTTGATTTTTAAGAAATTTAAAGACTAATAAGTGTTGATTTTGCATTTAATATATATTAAAATATAAGTTTAAATAAGGTCAAATAAACACAACTTTTACAAGCAGAAAAAAAAATCACTTTTTTAGCAAAAAAACACAAATTATATTTTTTGTTTTTTATTCAATCGGTTGCGCAATTTTTCTCTTTTTTACACTTTATAATAGGTCGTTTCATAGTTATTCTATATATTTTCAAAAAACAGTACAATTTTGAACGAATTCAACTATAATAATTTAACATGAGAAAAGGGCAATACACGATGCAAGACATCGCTAATGAACTTGGTATTTCTAAATCTACTGTTTCAAGAGCTCTTAAAAATCATCCAGACATAAGCCAAGACACTAAAGATGCTGTAAACAAACTCGCAAAAGAAAAAGATTATCAACCAAACTCTTTGGCTTTAAGTTTACGCCATAATAAATCATTTGTACTCGGTATTATTGTTCCTGAAATTGTGCATGATTTTTTTGCTAATGTTATTTCAGGGGTTCAACAAGTGGCCTATAATGAAGGATACAATGTTATGATTTGTATTTCAAATGAATCTACTGAACAGGAAATTGTAGATACAAAAGCGATGTTTTCTAGCAGGGTGGATGGATTGTTAATTTCTAGAACGAAAGAATCAAATGATTTATCACACTTAAAGAGCATTGTAAACAAAGGAGTTCCTTTAGTTATGTTTGATAGAGTTTCTGATGAATTGGACGTAAGTAAGGTCATTACGGATGATTTCCAAGGAGCTTATATGGCAACTGAACATCTTATCAAACAAGGTTGTAAACAAATTGTGCATTTGAGTGGCCCTGATAATTTAGCTATTGGTAAAAATAGAAAAAATGGATATATCAAAGCTCTAGAAGATAATAACATCAAAGTTAATGATGAGCTTATTATATCTTGTCCTAATGGAGATTTACAGGAAGGGCAAGAAACGATGGGCAATATTATCAATAGTAAAATCCGTTTTGATGCCGTTTTTGCAAATAATGATGTGACTGCAATTGGTGCAATGAATGCTGTTAAGAAAGCTGGATTAAAAATCCCTAGTGATGTTTCTGTCATTGGTTTTGGTGATTGGAGATTATCCCAGCTTCTAGATCCTCCCTTATCTTCGATTGAACAATCAGGTGTGGATATCGGAAAGACGGCTGCCAAACTTTTATTAGAGCAAATTAAAGCAGAGGAAAAAGATATTGAATTTAAGCCAAGAACTGAAATTGTTGAAAGTCATTTAATAAAAAGAGGTTCTAGTATTCATTAATTTTCAAAATAATTAAACGAGTTGTGATAAACAGCTCGTTTTTTTGTTTTAAACCCTTTCTATATTAAAAATTAAGACCTACTTTTAATATTAACTTCAGAGGTTAAATATTTTTTGAAAAACCTAACCTCAAGATGAGTTATTTTTTATTATTTGAAGGATTTCGGATTTAGTCTTACATAAATGTTTAAAGCATTTCTACTCTCTATATTATTTTTTTTCTGTCTAGAGCTTTCTGCTCAACAATATAATATTACAAAATTCACCAATTCTAATGGTTTGGTACAAAATAATTGTGTCACATTAGAAAAAGGCAACTATGGTTCCATCATTATTGGTACGATAGAAGGAGGAATCAATATTAATAATAGCCAATCCTTTTATACTATTGATACTAAAAATGGACTTTCAAATAACTTTATTTTTGACTTTGCAAAAGAAGATAAATCAAATACCTGGGTAGCTACTGCTAATGGCATTAACTTACTTTCTGACCGCAAGGTGTATAATTATTTGGTGAACGACAGCATTCCTTTTGGCGTCAGATATATTGATTTTGAACAAAAAAATAAAACTCTTTGGGGTGTTTCTACGACTTTTAAATTATTCCAATTGAACAAAAAATTCAATAAGAAGAAAATCATAAAGCCGTTGAAAGGTAGTGTTAAATATTCTTGTGTAGCTTCTGACACATTGGGTAATACTTGGGTTGGCACCATAAAAAAAGGTATCATTATTTTAAAAGACGACTCTGTTCAAAGTCATATTCGAATTCCTGGTAATATAAAAATCATAAAGCACATCTCTGGAAACCGAGCGGCAATTGGTACTGACCAAGGTGTTTGGATATTGGATAAAAATCAAAGAAAGAAGCCACAAAAACTATTAAGCAGTAAGAAGATTCTATCCATCTTTGAATCAAAAGACGAAGAACTTTGGATAGGGACAAGAAATAGTGGTGCATTTGCTTACAATTACTACAATAAGCTAGTCCATCAGATAAATGCAAAAAATGGTCTAGATAAACACATTAATGCAATCTGTGAAGATGATGAAAATGGCATTTGGTTCGCTTCACCTAACGGTCTATTTCGTTTGAATAACTTTATCTATACTTTTTTTGGAAATGAATCTAAAATTGATGGTAAAGTATTAGCTACCTATCAGGCTAAAAATAATAGTGTTGTAATTGGTACAGAATCTTCAATTGTAATATTGAAGGAGAATGAATTTGACCAAAAAATAGATTTACCTAAACCCGTTAGACATCTTAACATCGTTGAAGATAAAGACAGTTTATTATTAATAGGAACTGACATGGGAGTGTATCATTTGATCAATAATCAATGGAAAAAATTAACAGACCCCTCTCATGAAGAATTCCTAAACAGCCCTACTTGTTTCTTCCATAAGGATGATGATTTATATGCTGTCATGATTAACCATATTTTCAAAGTCAATGAAAATGGTTTAGAATACATCAAAGATTTTTCTGATGATTTAAGAGGTTTTAGAGTCTCTAAAGTCATCTCATCTGCAAAAGACTCTTCTATTTGGTTAGGTACAAGAGGTAGAGGATTAATAAAATTAGATACTACTTTCTCAATTATTAAAACTTTCCAACCAAACAATAGATCATTGCCTTCTAATTATGTAAATGACTTAGTATTTGACAAACAAAATAATCTATGGATCGGTACTACTGGAAGTGGCCTTTGTAAATTACATTATGGAACTGACAAAGCTATTTCATTTCAAGATGAAAAATTGACTGCCACAAACATATACTCCGTTGAAGTTGATAAAAAAGGTAATATTTGGGCTGGTTCAAATAACGGTATCAATCATTTAGTAGGTTTAGAAAATGATATTGTTAGAGTAGAAAAATATGGCGAAGCTGAAGGTTTCACTTCTTTATCATACACAAAAAGCAGTGCTTCTTATCAGAAAGGTGGAAGCTTATGGTTTGGTACTGATGATGGTGCGGTAAAGATAAATCCCAAAAATAGTGTGTACTCTATGACTCCCCCAATTATCGTTTTTGAAGGATTACAGATGTTTTCAGAAGACTTTCCATGGGAAGATTACAGTGAGGGAGAAAATAAAACAACTCACTTACCAATTAACCTTGCATTACCTAGTAATAAAAATCACTTGACAATCAATTTTGTTGGAATTTCGATGAATGTCCCTTCAAAGATTAGATACAAATGGAAGTTAGAAGGGTATGATGAAAGCTATCATCCACTTACCGATAATAGTCAAGCTATTTATGCAAACCTCCCTCCTGGTGATTATACTTTTAATCTTCAAGCTGTTAATGCAAGAGGTATAGCATCTCCAATAAATGACAGTTTTTCATTTACCATTGAAAAGAAGTTTTTACAAAAAAGAAGTGTTAGAGCAATCCTTACTTTACTAGTTCTAGGTCTATTTTTATACTTCTTTTATTCTTCTTTAAGAAAGGAAAGAATTAAAAAAGAAACACTCCAACAAAGAGTCGACGAAAGAACTGAAGAGTTTCGTTTAGAACGAGAAAAAGTTCAGAAGGCAAAAGATGAAATCGAACAGAAAAGTGAGCTCTTAAAAGAAATTAATGATCGCATGCAGGATAGTATCAAATATGCGGCAAATATACAAGATGCGATTATTAGCTGTGATGGTACTTTCTTAGATCTTTTCCCCAAATCATTTAACTTAAGTGTAACAAAAAGTGAGGTAACAGGTGACTTTATTTGGATTCGCGAAAATGACAAATTTATTTACTTATTATTGATAGATTGTACTAATCATGGAGTACCGGCTGCCTTCATTTCTATTGTTGGAAATCAATTACTCGATCAACTTGTAGTCGACTTCCCTAAAATAAGAAGTGCAGAATTACTAGAAAAACTTGACCACAACCTGAAAGATGCATTAAATATTGATGAAAATAGTGAGATTAGTGATGGAATGGACGTTGCAGTTTGTAGATTTGAGAAAGGAACCAGAAATCTTAATTTCGCTGGTGCGAGAAGACCATTAATCATCATCGATAATAATGAATTAAAAACGATAAAAAGTAATTTCTGTAGTATAGGAATTGTATTTAATGATGTAAAGCCAAAATTCGATAATTTCGACTTTGAATTAAGTGAAGAAGCAAGTATTTATTTATTTTCTGATGGCTTTTCAAGTCAATTCAATGCAGAAGGAGAAAAATTTAAAAAAGTAAAGTTTAAAAAACTACTTTTTGAATTATCTTCGTTGCCGTTTGCAGAACAATGTGATGCTCTTTATGCCACTTTTAATAAATGGAAAGAAGGAGTAGAACAAGGGGATGACATGATGGTTGTTGGATTCAAATATGAAACAAATTATGCTGAAAGCAAAAGGGATCACAAAATCATACGGGAAACTGAACGTATTGAAGGGAATTGATCTAGAAATAAAAAGAAACGAAATAGTATCTATAATGGGTGCATCTGGTGCTGGAAAAAGTACTTTGTTACAAATTCTTGGAACCTTAGATACACCTAATAATGGAAGTGTGTGGATTGATGAAACAGAGGTAACTGCTTTAAATGGAGACGATTTAGCTAAATTTAGAAACCAAAAAATTGGCTTTGTTTTTCAATTTCATAATCTACTGCCAGAATTTACAGCTTTAGAAAATGTCTGTATGCCTGCATTAATTTCTGGTAAAAAAATAAGTGAAGTAGAAGAAAAAGGAAAAAAATTGATGCAACAACTCAATATTGGTGACCGCTATTCGCATAAACCTACAGAAATGTCTGGTGGTGAACAGCAACGTTGTGCTATTGCTCGTGCATTAATTAATGATCCTTTAATTGTTTTTGCTGATGAACCTAGTGGTAATCTAGATTCTAATAATGCTGAAGAACTGCATAAACTATTTATTGAACTTAGAGATAAAATGAATCAAACCTTCGTAATTGTTACTCATAATCACGAATTAGCAAAAATGGCTGATCGACAATTATGGATAAGTGATGGTACGATGGATATTGAAAATTAAAGAATTCCGTCATTTGATTGAATGAGTACTGACGATAACCCAAATAATAGTCAAGAGGAAAAAGATGGAGAAGAAAATAAAGCTCCAAAGAAGAAAAGCTTAATGCGAAAAATTTCTAATCTTTTCCTTTACTTATTCATTACATTTGTAACGCTGTTTCTTGTAGTGGTTATTGGTCTACATACTCTCTTAAAATATTACCCTGATCAAATTATTGGGGTTGGTTTAAAGGAAAGTATTGCCCGTGGCACAAAAAATAAATATGCTTTTGACTACGAAAATATTGATGTAAAACTTATTTCTGGTTGGTCAATACATGACTTTTTATCAAGCGGAAGTATTACCCTGCATAATGCAACATTTATTGCAGATAGTGCGTTCATCGCCTATAATGATAGTGTTCCTGTAGGAGAAAAGAAAAACCTTGCTGAAGTTAAAGCTAAAACCGTAAGCTTACAAAACTTCTCTATATTACGAGCTTTATTTCAAGAAGAGATATACATCGGTAATATTTTTATTGACTCTGCGAATGTTGGAATTCATAAATACAAAATAAAAGGTCAAGTCAATGAGGATCAAATCAATAAAAAATCTTTAAATGAAACTTTATCTACCCTTTTTGTCAATAATAAAGAATTTCTAAAAAGGTATAGAATTGGGAATATCAATACCGTTAATACTTCATTTAATTATTTTGATCATACTCAAAAGATAACTCAGCAAATTGCTCTAGATGAATTAACCACTTCATTTCAAGATATATATTTAGATTCTACAACCCTTGAACAACCCTTATTACCAATACATTTAGGTGAATGTTCATTTAGCTCAAATAATATTCGTCTCGAATTAAAAAACTCTCCTATTGGATTAAGTTTTAGAAAGTTGAGCTTTTCTACACATGATAGCTCTATTTTAATATTTAATACTTCTGCCTACAGAATTAATGAAAATATTGAAAATGTTACTCCTGTTAATAATGCGACTATACCTCTTTTATCATTGGAGGGTATAGATTTTAATCGCTTATTATACGATAGTAGTATTATCATCAAACGAGTATCAATTGTAAAACCAGAAGTTGAACTAGATTTAAATAAAAAGAATAAAGTGGCTAAAAAACCTAAGAAAAAGCCACAACTCCCTCCTTTTCTAAAGGAAATAAATATTAAAGAATTTAATCTTGAAAGTGCTAAAATACCTTTTGAGAGTGAAAAGTTAGGAAAAAGAAGAGTCAATGATTTAACCTTCAATTTGATAGATATTTATGTTACAAATGAAACATTAGAAAAAAAGATACCGATCGATTTTGATTACTTTGATGTAAAATTAAAGCAACAAAGGTGGAAGTTAAATAACCAACATTATATCCGAGTTGGGGGATTATATTATAATTCGAAATGGAAAAATCTTAGTATCTACCACCCTTCTTATCAGCCTACAATAGAAATTCCTGATTCTACTTCACAAATGTACGTCAAGGCAAAAGCAAAGAAGGTTTCTATCAAAAAAGTAGACTATAATTTTTTCCTAAAAAAACCACTGGATTCATTATGGGTTTATAATGATTTCATTATTGAAGAACCGAAAACTGAAATATGGCTCCCTACTCATCCAATAAAAAAAGAAAAAAAGGAGAAGAAAAAATCTAACATAACTATTGCTTTAAGAAATACTGAAATCAATAATGGTAATTTCAAATTACATTTACCTCGATCCGATGAAAAGCTTACTGTACAGGACATTGATATAAAGTTAGATTCTCTCACTCTTCCCCTAGGAAATCCTAAATATTTTGAATTAGGTCATGGCTTAGTTAACCTAAATGATATTCACGTTCCAAGAATCAAAGATTATGATATCTTACTTGAGAACATGAAATTTGACACCCATGACAGTACATTAGTATTGGATGGTATAAATATAAATACAGCTCAGAACAGCAAATCTGTTGAGGTGAATAGTTATGTAAAAAATATTGTGATCAGTGATTTAGGTTGGAGAAATTATCTGTTAACCGATTCTTTAATTGTAAGAAGGATATTTGTAGACATCCCTAGTTCTGATGTAGAAATACCTGTAAAAGAAGCTATTTCTCAAGTTCAAAAAATTCATTCTGATAGCATAAAAATAGATAAACCTAAAAAGAAACCTCCTTTTAAATATTTACTCGTACAAGATTTTCATCTAAGAAAAGGACCATTATCCATCACAAAAGAAGATATAGGCTTATTAGGTAGAAGTGAATCTATTGGAATTGATATAGAAGATTTCACATTACAAAATAATGATTTCGATTGGAAAGATATTTATTTCGTCATGGAAGATATCTATGTTCCTATTCATTCTATCAGTCATAAAGCTCTAGTAGATAAAATTAGTCTAAATGTTGAAAAACAGCGATTAGGTATTCAAAGTATATCTGTAACACCTGACGATGAAAAAGTAGAATTACCTGTCAAATCCTTAACTGGAGCAAATAATATTGACTTTTATGGTCTAGATATTCGAATGCTTAAGGACATTCATCAATTAAATATTGATAGCATAAATTTTAAAGGATTAAGAGGTGTTCTAGCAATCGATGAACAATTAAATAAAGGAGATAAAAAAGTAAAACAAAAAGTTAAATCAGACGGAAAAGAATTTTTAAAACATCTTGATATTGGTAAAATTCATTTAGGAGTAGATGACTTTGCTTTATTACATATGGATAAAGAAGGGAAAGAAAGCTACCTCACTTTTTTTGGTGGCGACTTTACAGTTGAAGATTTAGCTTCTGAACCTTCAGATGAAAAACAAATTGGTAGTATTAAACCCGAAAATGTAAATATTAGAATGAAGGGTTTACAATTTGAAAGAGATATTTCTCCTTATGTAATATCAACAAATGACTTGGTTGTTGACACCAAAGGAGACTCTATCGTACTAACAGATGCGAATATAGTTCCTAAATTAGGTTTTCAATCTGTTGGTATAATTGACTCATTATTCCTATTACAAGTAGACCAACTAAAAGTAAAAGGAGCGGGTATCAAGCCACTTATTTATGATAAGAAAATTGATATTGATACTATTTATGCGAAAAACATTAATTATATAAATCCAGCTAAAGCAAAAAAGAAAGAAAAGGTCAAGAAGGAAGGAAACTTCGCTGAAAAATCATTCCCAAAAGAACAAGTTGAAAAACTATTAGAAAAGTTTGAAAGTATTGCAGTACATTATATCCAAGTCGATAATAGTGCCGTATCATTTAGAAGTAAATACACTAAAAAGAAAAGACAAAACATCTCTCGTTTAATGCGAAGAAAGCGAACAGATACTCCATTAAGTAGTTCACAACTTTCTACAAAGGAACTCAATAAATTCAGTAAAAAGACCTACAAAATACAAAAAAGTAAACGTTTCTCTAAAGAAAGAAAAGAGGAACTTATTAATGAAATTTTAGCTGAATCTAAAGGTAATCCGATTGATACTTATACCCTATTTGCGACAGAAGATTCCTCTGAAAGTATTGAACATAAACGCTCTTTTTTAAGTGTATATAATGAAAATACAATTAAAGAAATAAACCTAACTGTCGACGGAATTTATATCAATCAAGAAACTGTCAAATCAGATACTAATTATGTCGTTCTTGGTGATATAAATCTTAATCTAGGAAAGAATATTTACAATTTAAATAATGGTATGTATGCAATTGGTTTTGATTCATTAGATTTCAATTCTAGGTATGCTGATCTACATTTAAAGTCGTTTCAATTAATTCCAAGATATTCAAAAAAGTTGTTTGGTATAGCAAATGAATTCCAAACAGATAGAATTGAAATTGATGTAAATGATGTATTACTTAGAGGTTTTCATTTTAAAAATTTCTTTTTCAATGATAAGATTCACATCAATGGTTTAGAAGTTGATCGTCTTGACCTGTCAGCATATAGAGATAAAACTGTCCCTATTGATCCTAATAAAAAGGATCCAAAAATGATTCATACTATATTAGAAAGTATCCCTTTGGCCTTACATTTAGATACGGTTACAATTACAGATAGTCATATTGATTATGAAGAATATAAAGGGAACATCCGTCCTAATAAAGATAATAAGGAACTTGAAGGTAAATCAGGACAATTTCAATTGAACGATTTTACAGGCCAAATATTTAATATCACTAATGACACTTCCAAATTAGCAAAACATCCATATATGGAAATGTATGTTCAAGGTACACTAATGGATAAAGGTGGTCATTTAAAAATGTATTTCCGCTGGCCTCCTCTCGATAGTCTAGGCACTTATTATTATGAAGGAGAAGTAGGAGAAATGGATCTTGTGAAACTAAATCCTCTTGTTGAAAGATTGGAATTGGTAAAAATAAAGGATGGCCACCTAAAAAGAATGTATTTTAAAATTCTAGCCGATGATAAAATTGCAGTAGGAAATATGCAGTTTAGATATAAAAACCTAGAGGTAGATGTACTAAAGGATAAAGCTAAGAAAACAGGAGAGTTAAAAAGAAGAGCTTTCCTTAGTTCTGTAGCAAATGTATTAATTAGAGAGGAAAATCCTCGATTCCCATCTATGAAACAAGGTCACATTTATTTTGAAAGAGATACAACGAAGTTTATCTTTAACTTTTGGGTTAAGTCTGTCCTAACAGGTATTGCTAGCACACTATCTCCATTAATGGAACCAAATATTCCTAAAAAGGATAAAGAAACTAAGATGGAAATTAGGTATATTGAAAAAAATACAAAACGTAAAAACAGATTAAAAGGTCCTTTAAGTAAGATCAATTAAATTATAAAAATGAAAAAATTTCTTTATATCGGTATAGTTGGCATATTATTTATATTTCTAATATGGCTGTTTCCGAAAGTCAATAGAAGAACTATACGAGCAACAGTCAACAAAACTGAAAGAGCAAGAACCTCAACGAAAAGTAAAGAACAAAACGTTGATAAGTATCTTATTTATACTCTAGACGCTAATGATAAACCGCATACTTTTGAAAACACAGATACTTGGATTTGGTTTAAATTCAACTCTTCTGATGTTTATGCCAAAATTCAAGATGGTCAAACATATGATTTTAGTGTAGTAGGATTTAGAATTCCATTTCTTTCTATGTACCCTAATGTAATCACTGTTGAAAAAGTAGCAAATTAAACACAACAATTTTTTTATTATGAAATTTCCAACTTTAAGTTTTATTCTATCAGCCATTCTTATGATTGGTTTTATTTCTTGTGGCCAAAAATCTGAGTCAAAAGAAGAAACACATTCACATTCTCACGATGAAGGTCATTCACACGATCACGGTCATAGTCACAAAGATGGTGATATGGCATTTGCAGATGGTGACTATAAAGTCGATGTTGAAAAAAGTTTTATCAAATGGACTGGTAAAAAAGTCACTGGTGAGCACTATGGTAAATTAAAATTATCAGAAGGAACTGTTACAATTAAAGAAGGTCAAATTGATCCTGCTAGTAATTTTACAGTAGATATGACAACTATTACTGTAGATGATATTCCAGTAGAAAAAGAAGGTAATGGCAAATTGAAAGGACACTTAGAAAGCCAAGACTTCTTCCATACTGCTGAGTTCCCTACTGTTACTTTCAAAGTAAACAAAATCACAGAAGGAACTGACGAAGGTGTTGTAAATGTTGAAGGCGACCTTACTATCAAAGGTATTACACAGACAGTTTCTTTCCCTGCACATATCATGAACCATGATGGTAAATTACATGCTATGGCTGATATTGTATTTGATCGTACTCAATATGACATCAAGTATAAATCTGGTTCTGTATTCAAAGATCTTGGTGATAAAGTTATTCACGATGAAGTTGAATTAGAATTGAACTTATATGCTTCAATGTAAGAAGATTTTTTAAATAAAATATTAAAGTCACTTTTTTTTAGAGAAAAGTGACTTTATTTTCAATTGACAATCAGGTAGTTATATATTTATAGAGTAATATAATTGTAATAATTACATTTTTTCTTGATTATTTAATAAAAAATTAATTATTTAGTAACTGAAAACAGCAATAAGAAATAGTTTTTGGGTTATTAAAGGAATTAAAAAGGTCTTCACTTTGTGGGGACCTTTTTTAGTTAATAAATATATATTTTACTGCATGATTTAAACCTTTTGTGTCACTTTAGGTCTATAACCTATAATTATTATAGCTGTATTTTATTTTAGTAATACTTTTTCATTATGTTTGATGATGATAATCTAATAGGACTATCTAATGAATATTAATCTATTACTAAAAGATAGATACTGTTTGCTGTTTATTATACTCGATTAATCAAATGAAATCTAATTTCATAAAAATACTTTCCATATTCTCACTCATCCTTTGTTTTCAATTTTCGGCAATGGGTCAACAAAATATCGGACAAAATATTACAATGTCTGATAGTGCAGAAATATCAAAGGATTCTCTTAGGATCCTGAAAAAGCTTCATCGAAAAGAGGAAAAAGAAAAAAAGAATATACGTTTTAGTATACTTGGTGGGCCAGGTTATACGCCCGATTATGGCTTTCTTATCGGTGTTAGTATGTTATTTACATTTTCAACTGATACTACTGATAAGGAGATGAATCGATCTGTAGTACCTATTGCAGGTGCTTGGTTAAGTTCAGGTGGTTTCAACTTATTAATTAAGCCCCAACTATTCTTTAATCATGATAAATTTAGATATTTTGGTCAAGTACAATACTTGAACAACCTTAATAACTATTATGGAGTTGGTTTCGATAATAATAAAAATCAAGTAAGAAGTGATAGTACCACTGAATATTTTATGAACTCCGCTCTAACATATGGTTCATTTTTATTCCGATTGGGTGATTCAGATTTCTTCTTAGGGCCGTCTTATGATTTTACTTATCGACAAATTGAAGATGTTGCTGCCGGAATGGCGAATGATCCTGTTTATCAAGAACAGACTGCTGATTTTCTAGGTGGAGGTGATGATGGAACTAAATTCTTTAATGTAGGTATTGGTTTTGAGTTATCATATGACACTAGAGATATACCTGCCAATGCATGGTCTGGGATCTTTTTTGATGTCAATGCAAGATATTATGATAAATGGCTAGGATCTGCATCACAATGGGGATTCTTTGCTGCTGAATATCGACAATACAAATTATTACCTTTTTTAGGTAAAAGAAGAGTATTAGCTTGGACAGCAAAAATCAGAACAACTTATGGAGATGTTCCTTTTACCGAAATGTCTATGATTGGTTCTCCATTTGATTTGAGAGGATATTACCAAGGACAATATAGAGATAATTCAATGGGCTATGCAATGGCAGAATACCGACATATGTTTAACTCAAAGAGTAAATTATTGAATCGCTTAGGTTTTGCTGTTTGGGGAGGTGTCGGTATGATAGGACCTGAAATTTACAACCCTGGAGGTGTCTTGCCAAACTACGGTGCTGGTTTAAGAATTGAAGTACAACCAAGAATGAATTTTAGAATCGATTTCGGTCAAGATCCAATCGCTGGACAAAGTCTAGTATATTTTAATATGACTGAAGCATTCTAGAGTTAAGAATTAAGAGTTAAAAATGAAAAACATGATAATATGACAGTTCTTCATTTTTAACTCTTAATTTTTAATTCAAATTATAATTATAATTTCTCAATAATCATTGCTGAGGCTCCTCCTCCTCCATTACAAATAGCTGCAAGACCAATTGATCCACTTTGTTTTTGGAGAACTCCATTTAATGTAACCATAATTCTAGCTCCAGAAGCTCCTAATGGATGTCCCATCGAAACTGCTCCACCATGGACATTTACTTTATCTAAAGGAAGCCCAAGCTCCTTAGCAAAAGCAAGAGTAACGACAGAAAATGCTTCATTCACTTCAAAGAAATCAATATGATCTTTTGATAGACCTGCTTTTTTAAGTGCTTTCTCAGCAGCAACAGGAGGTGCAATAGTAAACCACTCTGGCTCTTTTGATGCATCCGCAAAAGATACAATTTTAGCTAAAGGTTTTAATCCTAATCGTTCTACTGCACTTTTACTCGCTAAAACTACTGAAGCGGCTCCATCATTAATTGTTGAAGCATTAGCTGCAGTGACTGTACCTTCTTTTGAAAATACTGCTCTTAATGATGGAATTTTTTCAAATTTCACCTTTTTAAATTCTTCGTCTTCACTAACAACGATTGGATCACCTTTACGTTGAGGAACACTTACAGGTATAATCTCATCTTTAAAAAGACCATCTCCTGTAGCCATAGCTGTTCTTTTATAGGAATTAATTGCAAACTCATCTTGTTCTTCTCGTGAGATTTCACAGCGCTCGGCAGTGGCATCAGCACAAAGTCCCATAGGTTGATTGTTATATGCATCAGCAAGGCCATCACGAACTAATCCATCTAACATTTGACCATGACCATAACCGTAGCCATATCTTCCTTTAGGAATATAATATGGGATATTAGACATTGACTCCATCCCTCCTGTTACTACAACATCGTTATCACCTAACATGATAGATTGTGCACCGAGCATGATTGTTTTCATTCCAGATGAACAAACTTTATTGATAGTAGTACATGGCACATCATTTCCAATACCAGCACCTAATGCCGCTTGCTTTGCTGGTGCTTGACCTAAGTTAGATGAAATTACATTACCCATGTACACTTCGTTGACCTCTGAAGTATCCACTCCTGCTCTCTCCAATGCTCCTTTTATAGCAAAAGAACCAAGTTCTGTTGCTGAAAATGAAGACAGAACACCTCCAAAACTACCGATTGGAGTACGTACAGCAGAGATTATATAAACTTCTTCCATAGTGTGTTTATTGTGTTATTTGTTTATTTAAGGTTGTTTTAAAAATCGTATAGCAATTTAATTTTTATTTAATAATAATCTAAATTTCTTTTTGGCTAAATGAGTAATTTTATTTTCATGTACACGAATAAATACCTTATAAATGAAAAAATAAAGGCTACCTCATTTTTAGAAGTAGCCTATAAGTAGGTGTTTCCCTTTAAATAATTCTATATCAAAATAGAATTAGGTTATTCTATACCATTCTCTGATAGTTTAATATTTTCCTTTTCAGATGACCTTTCATTTTCTAGTTGTTGAAGTCTTGCTTCCAACTGTAAAAGAAGAAGGTTTACTTTTTCATCTTTTACATTGTTACTTTCAATCTTCGCTTCTAAATTCTTAATTCTTTCCTCTTGTGATGTATTTTCCGATTTTAATAGTTCATTTTCTTTTTGAAGCTCTTCAATCATTTGTTGTTGTTCTTGAATAGCTTTTGTGACAACAGGTACCATGTGCTTATAATTTAGAGCATAATGCCCTTCTTTATCAGCGACCCATACATTTTCTGGAAAATACTGCATTACTTCTTGTGCCATAAAACCATAATGTCTTACGCTATCAGCATCTTTGATGTAGTTGTAAGAGTACACCCCTAATTGCATAATATCATCTAAAGTAGTTTTTAATGTATCTATGTTTTCTTTTAGACGTCTATCTGAATAATTAGTACCATCAATTACAGCTCCATCTGCAATAAGATGACCATCTATTCTTATTCCTGGATCTTCTCCATCTACATCTCCAGTTCTAAATTCTAGTATTTTACTTAGTGAAGAACCATCTTTTTGTGTCCTCATCTGTAAATTTCCATCACCATCAATATAAAAAACCCAATTACGATCTCCTCCAGAGTCGTCACGATTAATAAGAAGTCCATCATCATTAACACCTGAAGAACCCTGTTCTACTCTAACTCGACCACCTGAAACTTTTAATTTACCGTTATTGTCAGAAGTTTCAAGAACTATTGAACCACCGTCATGAGCTCTAAATTGAGCTGCACCTCCATTTGTCATACCGACTAGTAACTTTTTATTATTCGTTGAGTAAGTAGTCCAAACATCACCACTACTACTATGAATATGAAAGTTTCTATTGCCTGATCCATCTGGGTTATTAGTACCAAAGCCGATATCAGCTCCTTTTAAATAGAGGTCATCAGACCATTCCGAAGTTCCATTATCATCAGAAGAAAACAATACTTTTCCTGTTTTTGGATCGTCTCCACGCATACGAATTTGACCATTGACATCTAACTTAGATTGAGGGTCATTTGTACCAATTCCTATATCACCTCCTTTTTCTATAATTGAACTTGTCCATCTAGCATCGCCATTATCATCATCAGAAATAAAGAATCTACCTGTACCAGGGTTACCATACCTCAATCTTACTTGTCCAACTATATCTAATGGCTTTTTAGGGTCATTAGTACCTATTCCAACATTTCCAATTGATGTGATTCTAACTCTCTCCAAATCACTGGTTTCAAAGATCATTGATGAAGTACTCTTGTTATTGAAAACAGCTTGTTCAGAATTATCTATTCCTATCAATAGGCCTTTATTTGAGGAAGCTGTAGTTGTGTTTGAGAAAGTTTGCCAAACACCATTAGAACTAGTTTCATGAAGGTGTAGATGTCTAGTACCATGATTTGTGGGGGCATTTGTTCCAATACCTATATCACCTCGAGGATGAACATAAAAAGGATAAGATTCGGTAGTACTCGTTACACCAAAGCTACCTGTATCTTTTAAATTAACAGTGAAATTAGCGGATGGTGTAGATATTTCAGTATTTCCACTTAATTCTCCTCCTAATTGTAATTGATTCCCATTAAACTTTAACCCACTACCTGCGTCAACATCTAATGTCCCAGCACCTGAAGTAATAGTACCAGTCATACCCTTCCCACCTTGAACACCTGTTATAAGAGTAGGTTTATTTAACAAGTTATTATAATCAATGCTATTTGTAGCAGTATAATCAACATAAAATTTATTGGCAGCTTGTAGATCTGAAGCAGGAGTTAGAACATTGTTTATCACTTGATTTCCTGCGTCAAGAGATAAGTTTGATAATGTTGGAGTGATCCAAGAAAGGTTACCACTTCCATCAGTACTTAAAACATGATTAGCACTTTCGCTACCTGGGTTTACAATATAACCATTGTTAGAGACATATGTATCTACTTCACTTTCTGAAAGGTTAGTATTTGTTGCTTCAAGACTTTGAAGAAAATCACTTTCTGTACCTGAATTCCCTTGTGCAACCCAAACATCATAAGCAGAGGCACCATCAACTCCCTGAGTACCTGCAGGACCAACTGGACCTTCTGGTCCTCTAACTGTTCCAACATTAACAAAACTAGCACCATCATATACATATAAATCTCCTGTTGAATTGTCAATGTAACCATCTCCATTTAAAGGTGAAATTATAGCACTTAAACCTGAAGGGTCAGCAACACTTCCTTTTATTGCTACGGAAGTTCCTGGATCACCTTGTGGACCTTGAGGACCTATTACACCTTGAGCACCTGTGTCACCTTTAGGACCTTGAGGGCCTGCTACTCCTTGGATACCTTGTGCTCCAGCAGGGCCTGTATCTCCTTGTGGACCAATTTCACCTTGAATTCCTTGAGGACCTTGAGGACCAACCTCTCCTTGAATACCTTGTTCTCCCTGAATACCTTGCTCTCCTTGTTCTCCTTGGATACCTTGAATACCCTGTTCTCCTTGCACTCCTTGAATACCTTGTAAGGAAGCTATCCAATCATTTTCAGTACCAACAAATCCTAAACTTGTCGCTAATTCATAAGCAGACATTCCATTTTGCCCTTGAAGATTAGGGGTCGTATACCATGAACCATCAGTAAAGTTAAATCTAAACACCCCCTCTCCTTCATATGTAGTGGATGCAATTCCAACACCATCACGACCATCTTTCCCATCATTTCCATTTGAAGCTGTACCCGAAGTTTCCGCATACAATGCATAAGGTACACTCATCAGTTGATTTGTAGTTGAAATAGTATAACCTTCACCACCATAAGGATCTATATCTGTTTTAATAAAATAGACATCTTCTCCCCAACTAATTTGTGAAAATGAGCCCATAGTACTCTCCCCATTACCAATTGCGATTGTAACTAGACCATGGCTATTTGTACTAGGAAAATGAAGTTCTTCATACACTGACAAACCAGAAGAGCTACCTCTTAAGATACTTATTTTAATACCTACAGTTTGGTTTGCTATCAGTTCATTGTTTGTATTTCTAACAACTGCTTGGTAACTCATATAATGAGGTATTTGGGCAAAACTTATCTCAGCAGTTAAGAGAATAAGTAGAATAAATAATAGCTTTTTCATTAAAAAAATATTGGGAAGTGTATATGATATGTTAGACCTAAACAGGTAAATTAATTCTTTATAATTTTAAATGTCCTTGAGATGTCATTATTAAAAACCTGAATAAAATAGACACCTGAAGGTTTATTACTTAATGAAAATTGAGCGTTAAAACTAAATTCAAAAACATCTATTAGTTCTTCGCCTTTAAGATTAAATAAGCGTGCCTTCAACTTATTAGGAGAAGTTGTTTTCAATGAAATTTCATCTACAAAAGGGTTTGGAAAAATGTCAAATTTTATATCATCAAATTCTTTATTTGAAGTTGGTTCTTCATTAACCTCAAATATTTGATAAGGTACATTTACACCTTCATTAAGAATAAAATCCTCTCCAACAGCCTGCTGATTAAAAATTTGTCCAATAGAATAACTTATTTGAAAACTTTCATTTTCTATAGAACCTCCAGCTGAAGCATATGAATTTTGACCTAATACAGAAGTAGTTAAGAATAATAAGGGTAACGTTATTATTGTAATATACCTATATTTTAATAGTATTTGTAACATAAGATGAGACAATAAATAGAGCTTTAAATATTTACAAATTTTAATTTTTTATTTATATTTTGCAAAAAAAATTCAAAACGGCATATCCTTACACAAAATATTCTTCTAACTAACATTATTATGAAATTTCATGCATCAGCTTATTTCTTAATCTTGATTACTTTTTTTAATTCATGTATTACCCTAGATGATGAGTTTTTTCCCACTTTGGTAAATAATACGGATACCGGAAAAATATATTTTTATAAAGATTCAATAAATCTTGATGTTACTTTTAGAGATAATGCATTGATACATGAAACACAAGTTGCATTTTTCCCAAAGGAATATATTTCCTCTTCTTCAGTTTTAGGTGATTTTAATTTTGAACAATCATTTCAAAATGTTAATTCTAGGCTTTTCCATTTTGATACTACTCTTATAGTTCCTGCATATGTGGCTACAGGTGAATATGCTTTAATAGTAAAAAATGTTGATAAAAATAATAATACAACCGTTGATACCAGTTTTTTTAGGATAGAAGCAGATTCAACTGCACCTGTCATCAAAAGCTTTTCTTTGGTGACTCCTATCGATGAAAATATTGAAATTGAAAATTTATGTGCTGGTGAAAAGTTTGTTTTAAAAACTGTCATCCAAGAAAATTTAACGCTAGATAACATTACATTAAATTTTAAGGGAGAAAATGAATATAATTACGATTTATCTGGGATAGGAAGTTTGTCTTCTGAATATTTATTTAAGCAAGAGTTTTTTGCACCAAGGAATCTTGAAGATAATAATTTAGAAGTGGAATTCATTATTCAAGATGCATATGGTAATACATCTACTACAACATATATAATTGATATCAATTGTGACAATCAATCAAGTACTCTTTTATCCTATAAAGAAGCTTCTAATATTACGATACCAGAAGATAGAATGGTCCAATTATATCCTGGACAATTATTCTCCATGAAAAATTTGATTTTTTATGATTTAGGAGGATTGGACTCTGCTTCATTAGAAGTGGTTAGATATGATCATGTGGAAGATGATTTTGTAGAGACAACTATTGATGATCCTAAATACTTTGATTTGGACAATGCAATAGAAAAAGATCTTATTCCCGTTTTTGATAACTCACTTGATTATATGTTTGATGCTCATAATGCTCAAGTAGATGATTCTATTAAAGTCAAAATCAAAGTTAAAGATCAAGGTCAAGATTGGGAAAAAGCTACTGAATTTTCTTTCACATTAGTTGCATTAGAAGATATTGCTCCAGAAATAGTAATAAATGAAGTATTAATAGATGGTAGTTCTCAAGATGTTACAGAAGGTGTAGCGTTTGATTTAACTGATATATTAGGAACAAAGGATAATGTTAATATACAATTCGATGGTATTTTTGAAGAATATGTAGGGCTAAGTTCAGTCACTTATTCTTTTAGAAGTGATAACGGTTTGATTCAGTCATTTGGTCGTACAATTAATTTAGATGGTGAAAATTTAATGTATCCATTAGATATTATTTCCACTCTTAATACAGATTTTCTCATTAATTCAAATGAAAATCTAACGGGTAAAGTAACTTATTATTTAGATATAAAAACTACAGATATAAGAAATCAGACAGATGAAATAAATTATATTTTTAGTGTTACTTATTAAGTACAAAAAGAAAAGGCTACCTCTTACGAAGTAGCCTTTTTTATTGGTCATTATTTCCAGATCAATATTACATTGATTCGTGGAAAGTTCTTTGAATCACTTCTAATTGGTGAGCTCTTGATAATCTGATGAAGTTCACAGCGTAACCAGAAACACGGATTGTTAACTGTGGATATTTCTCAGGATTTTCATAAGCATCCATTAAAGTATCTCTGTTCAATACGTTCACGTTCAAGTGGTGAGCCATACCGCCTTCTTCAGCGAAGTAACCATCCATCATAGTTACAAGGTTTTTCACTTGAGTTTCACGATCAGAACCTAAAGATTTAGGAACGATTGAGAATGTATTTGAGATACCATCTTGAGCATCATTGTAATCTAATTTTGCAACAGAGTTCAATGAAGCTACAGCACCATTAGTATCACGACCGTGCATTGGGTTAGCACCTGGAGCAAATGGCTCACCTGCTTTACGACCGTCAGGTGTAGCACCAGTTTTCTTACCATACATTACGTTTGAAGTAATTGTCAATAATGACATAGTAGGTACTGCGTTACGGTACGTTTTATGTTTTGCTAACTCAGTGAAGAAGATATGAGTGATTTCTTTTGCAATGTTATCCACATCATCGATATCATTACCGTATTTAGGGAAGTCACCTTCGATTTGGAAATCAACTGCTAATCCATTCTCATCACGGATAGGTTTTACTTTTGCATGCTTAATTGCTGATAATGAGTCAGCGATGATAGAGATACCCGCTGCACCATAAGCCATATCGATACCTGGGTTAGTGTCCAAGAATGCGAATTGTGCTTTTTCATAATAGTGCTTATCATGCATGTAGTGAATAATGTTCATTGTTTTCACATAAACACGAGCAACCTCTTTCATTGTTCTCTTGAATTGTGTCATCACTTTGTCATAATCCAAGTACTCATCATTAGCCATTGAATCGATACCATCAACAGTCAATACGTTTTTCACTTCGTCATGACCAGAGTTGATTGCCATCAATAATGCTTTTGGTAAGTTTGTACGTGCACCAAAGAATTGAATTCTTTTACCAATATGTTGGTAAGATACACAACAAGCAATACCATAGTCATCTGAACCACGATTAGGACGCATTAAATCGTCATTTTCGTATTGGATAGATGATGTATCAATAGATACTTGAGAACAGAATTCTTTGAAACCTTGAGGAAGATCTTTTGACCAAAGCACTGTTAAGTTTGGTTCTGGAGATGCTCCTAAATTATAAAGAGTCTGTAAGAATCTAAATGAAGTCTTCGTTACTTTAGTACGACCATCTGAGAATTGACCACCGATAGCTTCTGTTACCCAAGTAGGGTCTCCACCAAAGATTTCATCATAAGCCCCTGGACGTAAGTGACGAACCATACGTAATTTCATTACGAAGTGGTCAATATATTCTTGCGCTTCAACCTCATCGATTGTACCTGCTTCTAAGTCTCTTTGGATATAAATATCTAAGAATGAAGATACATTACCTAGTGACATTGCTGCACCATCTTGTTCTTTTACAGCTGCTAAATAAGCAAAGTAAACAGCTTGAACAGCTTCTTTTGCAGATTCAGCTGGACGAGTTACATCCAAACCATACATTGCAGCCATCTCAGCGATGTCTTTTAATGCTTGGATCTGAGATGAAATCTCCTCACGTAATTGAATGTTCATTGCGATATCAGCACCAGAACCTACTAATAAACCATTTTCAATTTTATTGAAATCAGCTTGCTTTGCAGCGATTAACTGATCTGTACCATAAAGTGCTAAACGACGGTAATCACCAATCACACGACCACGTGCATAGTTATCAGGAAGACCCGTTAAAACACCTAATGAACGGTATGTTCTAATTTCTTTATCATATGCTGCGAACACTTGGTTGTTGTGATCTTTAGCATAATTAAATACATATTCTACTTTAGGGTTTACAGATTTACCTTTTTCTTCAACAGCGTTTTTAACTACTCTGTATCCACCGAAAGGTTTCATCGCTCTTTTTAGAAGCTCATCTGTTTGTAAACCAACTATTGTTTCTAAATCTTTATTGATATAACCTGCTTTATGCGAAGTTACAGTTGAGATTGTATCTGTATCAATATCACGGCAACCGTCATTCGCTCTTTCTTCTTTCATACCTGCTAAACAGATATCCCAAAGCTTTTTCGTCGCTTCAGTTGCTTCCGCTAAGAAAGATGCGTCTCCGTAATAAGGTGTAACATTATTTACTACAAAATCATAAACGTTTATTTCGTTTTGCCATTTTGTTCCTTTTAACTGAGAGTTTAATACAGCGTTTTCCATTTTTCTAAAATTTTCGTTTTTCACAATCTTCACTAACAACAAACGTATATAATACACATGTGGATGTTAGTATTTAGTTTTATTAATTAAATCAACTTAAAATATCTTAACCAGCGATCTTTTTACTGTTAAGCTCTTTCTCAAGTTGAGCATTTTCTTTTTCCATATCTGGCTTCACAAACATCCACCAGTAAATTGATCCTACAAACACTACACCTCCTACGATATTACCAATTGTGGCAGGAATAAGGTTTGTAAAAATAAATTCTGACCAAGTAATCTCTGCACCATTGAAAATAGCTGCAGGAATCACATACATATTGGCAATACAGTGTTCAAAGCCAAATGTTACAAAAGTCATAACAGGAAACCAGATTCCAATTACTTTACCCATTACATCTTTTGCAGCATATGCTTGCCAAACTGCTAAACATACTAGCCAGTTAGCCCCTACTGCTTTAAAGAAAGTCTTGTAGAAAGGATTACCTACTTTATGTTCAGCTACTCCTAAAAGTGCTTTATGGAAGACTTCACCATCTACAACACCTGTAAGCGTTGTTAAGAAATAGGCTACGAATAATGAACCAATGAAATTTCCTAAATAACCAAAAGTCCAAACCTTACCTAATTTTCGCCATGATTGGTCTTTTGAAAAAACAGATACGGTCATAATTGCAGTACTAGAAGTAAATAATTCAGCTCCTGCTATAATCACTAAGATGAGACCTACAGGGAATACAGCCCCCATTAAGAACTTCGGAATACCAGGGTTTTCTGCTCCTAAACCTGGCGATCCTCCTCCAACAATAATGGCAAGTAAAAAGCCAAATGCTACATATGCTCCGCCTAGAAATCCAAAGACTAATAATTGCTGGATGGACATACTACCTTTCTGAAGTGCCCCTCCTCTGATATTACTTAATATCTCTTTTGGTGATGAATATCCCATTTAATTTGAAAGTTTATAAGATTATCTCTTAGTGAGTGATACAAATATCTTAGGTGCTCAAATCTATTTTAGTGATGGTTATCACTAAAAAGGGGTGATCTATTTCAAACACATGTAAATAGCTATAAAACAAGCATTTAGTTAACATTTATACAATAAAAAGTCACAAATTTGAGGTGGTTTATTAATGTATTTTTGACACATATAGCAATTTTTAGAAATGAATTTTCTCGCTTAGCGTAAAGAATCAAAATGCGAAAATTCGCTCATCAGCAAACGGTGAGATATATACAATTTAATAGCGTAACAATTTTTTGTATATTTAAATGAAATGAAGGTAAATTCATTTTCAAAAAACTTAAACCTAAAGAATTATGGGACATCATCACCATCATCATCATTCTCATGGTCAGCACACTAACTCTACAAAGAATATTGGTTGGGCTTTTTTTCTAAATCTCTCTTTTACAATTTTTGAATTCATAGGAGGTTTCTATACGAACTCTGTAGCTATTATTTCTGATGCAATTCACGATTTAGGTGACACACTTGCCATAGGCGTTGGTTATTATTTTGAGAAATTTTCCAATAAAAAAGAGAATACGAAGTATACTTATGGGTACAGAAGGTATTCAACATTAGCAGCTATCATCAATATCATTGTCCTTACATCTGGCTCTATATTAATCATAATTAAGACCATTCCACGTTTGATGCATCCTGAAGAAGTCAATGCTGAAGGAATGTTGTTTATGGCAGTAATTGGTGTTATTGTGAATGGAGCAGCTGTTTTTAAATTATTTGGGAATAAAGACTCTGCTAATCAAAGAGTCATGATGCTTCATATGTTAGAAGATACATTAGGGTGGGTTGCAGTTTTAATTGGGGCAATTGTTATGAACTTCTTTGACTTCCCTATCATTGATCCAATTCTATCCTTAGGAATAGCTTCTTTTATTTTATTCAATGCTGTCAAAAACTTGTTTGGATTGTTACCCATCTTCCTTCAAGCTGCACCAGCAAATATAAACCAAGAAGAAATTATTAAAGAATTAATTAAAATTGATAATGTAGTAGATGCCCATGATCTACATTTGTGGTCGTTGGATGGTGAGTTTAATATTATGAGTCTACACCTTGTTGTAAGCAATGATACAGATATGGGAAGCTGTGCAACAATTAAAAAAGAAGTTCGATCTCTTATCAGAAAAGATAAGATTAAGCACATTACTATTGAAATTGAAAAATTAGAGGAAGATTGTAATGAAAATTCTTATTAAAAAATAAGTCCCTCCTAGAATTGATGATATTCCAGGAGGGATCTTTAATTATATCTCCTTCAAAGGTACACCCATTTCTTGAATAGATGCTTCTCTAACTTCATCTAAAATTTCTCCCGTTCTTAATATTTCTTTCTTAAGAAAACCTCCCACTTCTGCTTCTAGTAAAATCCCTTTTTTTATACCTCCTCGCAAGTTTTGAATTTTAAAATTCTCAGGCATTTGTAATAAATCTCTGAAAAAGGAAACTCCTTGCTCATAGTGATCATGGTCTTTTGTATTTTCCCAAAGACATAAAACACCATTTAAATCGTAACTAGAGATAGTCCCTTTGTACTTAGGCAAAACTTGATTGATTTTATGGGTGTAATCTTGTAAGGCTAATAATTGATTCTCTACCCCTTCTACACCAAAGTTCCAACGAATATATAAGGCTACAAATTCTTTTTCCTTTGGATGATAAAACCTTGAAAAAACCATATCAAACAATTCTGTTGTCCCCATAAATTTATCTACTTCAAAAATGAAATGATAGAGTCCAAACAGAACGAACATAAAGATACATCTAGCCCAGAAGTGATGAGAATTAAAGTTTTCGATTATATGATGTAAAGCTTCTCTAAAGGATAAATCGTCTGAAACCATTCCTTTAATGACATCTTCTAAAACAATAGATAGGAAAATTACAATTGTATAAAGTAGAGATTTCATAATCACTATATTTATCAATTTAGTTCGCCCTAACTTGAGGTCAATACCAACAGTTTCTAGAATAACAACTACTTTACCAGTTAAAGCGGCTGAGAAAGTAGCAGCACCAAAGTAACCTATTTTTAGATGTACTTCTTGAACCATCAAACCAACTAACAAAACCAATAAATTAAATCCTATGGCAAAATATAGTGTTACTAAAAAAGTCTTTTTTACTTCATGAACGATGGTATCTTTAATCTTACTCATGCTTGTTTGGTTGATGTTTTTGAATATAATTTGTCAATCTACTCATTTTATTTTTCATGTAAAATCCTGAAACTAAGATTGAACATAAATCAGAGACAAAAAAGGAAATCCATGTACCTGTCAGTCCCCAAAAGTAAGAAAACACAAAAACAAATGGGATTCGAAAGATAACTTGTCGATTTAAAGTCAATAATAAAGCATCTTTTGCTTTACCCAGCGATTGGGCAAACATACTTGAGATAATACCAATACTAATGATAGGCATTGATAACATCACTCCATAAATTGCTGGAATACTTTGATCTATTAATTGTTCATTTTCAGTAAAAAAACCAACTAATTGATGATCTAATACAAAAACAACAATTACTATAGCTGTATTCATTATTATACCATATTTAATGGTCTTGAAAATAACATCTTTAACTCTTTGTAGGTTTTTTGCTCCGTAATTAAAACTACAAATGGTAAGAAAACCTTGTGCCAAACCAATAATTGGAAAGGTTGCCATCAAGAAAAGTCGACTAATTATACCATATACAGCGACACTAATTTCTCCACCATAATTAAACAAAAGGTGATTTAATATAATCGCAATAATGCTTGATGATCCTTGCCTAGCAAAAGAAGCAGTTCCCAATGCCATAGTCGCTCTTATAATTTGCTTATCCAATACAAATGCTTCCCTTGTAAATTTTAAAATAGTATCTCTATACATGTAATAATGGATAATGTATAGAAAACCGAAAATATAAGACAGTAAAGTAGCAATCGCTGCTCCTTTCATTCCCATATTAAAAACGACAATAAAAACAGGGTCTAGAATAATATTAACAACACCAGGAACAATCATCGCCATCATTGCTGTTTTGGCTTTTCCTTCTGAACGAATTCCATTATTACTCATGATTGACCAAGTCAAAAAAGGCATTCCCCAAATGACGATTGAATAATATTCTTGAGCATAGGAATAAATGTTACCATTGGCACCAAAGAAAATTAAAAGTTTTTCTTCAAAGAGTAACCCTAAGAAAACAGCTATTAAAGTTAACACAATTGTCAATACAGTCTGATTACCTAAAATTTTGACAGCTCTTTTAGGATCATTACCTCCTAATGCTCTTGCAATAAGCGATGCTCCACCCATTCCAATTGCCATACCAATACTTTGAATTAGCATAACCAATGGAGCGACAACTGAAATGCCTGCGATCCCAAGTGCTCCAACCCATCGACCAATAAAAAAAGTATCTACCATTTGATAAAGGACAATTACCATCATCCCCGTCCCTGCCGGAACTGATAACTTAATCAATAATGATTTGATAGATTCATTTCCTAAATCTGGGTTTTCTTTCTTCATAAATTATCTTTTGATAGGAATTCCTATTCTAAAATTTGTGCCTACTCCCTCTTCGGATTCACATACAATTACACCTCCATGCATTTCAACAAACTCTTTTGCAATCACTAAACCTAAACCCGTTCCTTGAATATGTCCGGTATTACTAGCTCTAAAAAATGATTCAAATAAATGTGAAAAATCAGAAAGTGGAATTCCAATTCCCTTATCAATGACTTCAATAGTTAAACCTTCTTGTGTGGTCTCCACATTTAAAAAAACCTCATCGTCTGAGTATTTTTCAGCATTAGAAAGAAGATTATCTAATACATGAGTAATTAAATTAACATCAATCCAAACCTCATCTCTCATTATTTTTTTATTCAGATTAATTGTTTGTTGTGGTGTAATTCTAATAATATATTTCTTTAAATATTCATCTATAAATTGACTAATATCTACTCTTTGAGGTGTAAATGGTGTTTTTCCAGCTTCTATCTTACCTAACTGTAATACCTCATCCATTAAGATATTTAGTCGAGAAGATTCAGCTCTCATCCGGTCTATATATTTTCCAATTTTGATATCTTCGAAATTAAGTGATGCTTTCTTCAAAGCCATCTCCATAATATCCATATTAGTAATAATCGTTGCCAAGGGAGTTTTGAATTCATGAGAAGCCATGGAAATAAATTTAGACCTCATTTCATTCAATTCCTTTTCCCTCTCTAGGTTTTTTCTTAGTTCTACCTCAATCTTCTTCTGCCCCATCATATTTCTTATGATCATAAAATAGACGGTTTGTTGATTTAAAGGTAACAAAGTCAAACTTACCTCAGTAGAAAATTCATCTCCTTTCTCTGTAATAAAAACCCATTCAAATCTTAGTTCCTTTTGAAGGTCACAACTTTTCTTCATGGACTTAAACAATAAGTCAGACTTTCCTCCTTTGGGTTGTTCGACTGGAGAAAATACTTTTAACCATTCATAAAAGTTAACTTGATCGGGTTCTCCAAAAATTGCTTTGACTTTTTCGTTAAATAATGAAATATTAAAATGTTCATCTAACAAAAAATAAGCATCTGAAGATTTATCAAAAATGGTTTTAAACTTTTCTTTCTTTAGGTTTAATTCATTTTTCTTAAGCGTAAGCATCTCCTCTAATTCAAGATTAATATGGGATAACTTCTCTTCTGATTGTTTTAAACGAGAAATATTTTTTTGAAGTAATAAGACTGAATTATTGAAATAGGGTGTTGCTTTTATTTCGAAAATATAATCTTCAAATCGATAATCATATTTTTGAATACTTTGTGTAGAATTAAAAATTTTTGATTTCAGTACTTCTATTATCTTTTTTGAAACTTTAAATTTTTCAGAAAATCCCTCACCTGTAGAATACTCTTGACTTGTTGAATATTTTAATTTCCAATCAGCATCAAATAAGAGAACTTCATCGTACAATCTTTCTAGTAATGAGAAATCTAATCTTTTAGAGGGTGATTTTGTCAAAAACAAAAGGTAAAAAAAATCAGCAGAAATGAGGAAGTAACCTACATACCACAACTGCTCATTAGCAAAAAATAAAAAGCTAATTAAGAAAAGTAAGAGATGTAAATAATGGGTTTTAGTTTTCATCATATGGTATAGACTTCTGTCTAACCATAATTTACTTAATAATTCAATGAAGACCTACGTTGATAAGCTTCATGAAATTACGATCTTTTTAAAAGACTTCTTTTTATAAATAAGGTGATATAATAAGCATTAATTACCCTATTTTACTTTTGATTTATGGAAATTCTTAAACCTTGTCTTCATAAGATTCAGAACTGTTTTATAATTGGTCATTTCTCGATTCGAAATGATAATTGGCTGACCTAATTTTGTTTGGATAACTAAAATATCAAACTCTTTCTTATTTACTATTTTCTTCTTCTCCTCCCAGAATAAAAGGTATTTTAGCAAATCTAACTCAACCTCAGCACCAAGTCTTAATGGATATTTTTCAATGACCAAATTTCCTTGGAATGTAACAGTCTTGTAAGCAAACATGATGCGTACAAACATAAAAATCATTAGAAAAGAAGTAGAAACTAACAATAGAAGTTTATACCATTCCATACCTCCGATGCTTATCCAACGAACACTTCCCATAAGTATTAGAAGAAGAATAAATACAAATACGCCTAAAGCAAAGAATGCCGGTGTCTTGGGATAGGATACGATTTTATTATAATTACTTCCTTTCTTACTCATAATAACTAACTTACAATGATGATAATAGCTGATAAGAATGCCCCTCCTGATAAGAATAAATTCCAATCTCTTTGATGCCACATCGTTAATCTTAACATAATAGCATTCAATAATAAACAAATCAATACAATAATCACTTGTCCAAATTCTAAACCAAGGTTAAAAGCTAATAATGGTTCCCAGATTTGCTCTTCACTTCCCAATAAAGATTTTAAGTAGTTCGAAAACCCTAAACCATGAATTAATCCAAATAAACTTGCTTCTATAAAGTATCTTTTAATAGGCCTCTTTTTGGAAACATATGAAGGTCTACTCTTTTCATTACTTAAATTAAATAAATTAGATATACAAACGATAATAATTGTCACAGGTATTAATGTTTCAATTAATTCAGGATTGATACTTACAATATCTAATGTTGATAATGCTAAAGTAATTGAATGTCCTAAGGTAAAGGCTGTAACTAATATCAAAACTTGTTTTAGATGACGTGAACTAAAAGAAGCCATCAATGCTATAATAAAAAGTATATGATCATATCCTTTTACATCTGTGATATGTTCTAAACCAAGCTGTAGATACAAACCGAAGGAATCCATAAAAATAAGTATGTTCGTTGTAAGTTTATTTAAAATGTAAATATACATTCAAAAAATACATAAATGGAGTATTAGTTTTCAATAAATACAAACAGAGTTTAAAGAATGCTTGTTTAAAATCATGGTTTATTAATGGGAATTGAATAATTTTAAGCTGTCAATTCAATTTAATAATGAGCATTTCAAAATACATTTTCATATTCCTTTTATTCTTGTCTTCTAATTTACTGATGGCACAATCATCTTGGGAGCAAATTAAGACTACTAAAAAAGGAGATATTACTGTCTTTTATATTCAAAACAAACCATTTGTCTATTCCTTACCTACTGGAGGAATGGCTGGAATCGAATATGAAATGTTTTCTAACATGATCAAAAGACAAAGAAAAGAATTACAAGCGGTCATTAATATAAAATGGGTCCCTTTAGATTCTTGGGAAGAACTCTATTCTAAAATGAAAACGAGTCCCGATGGTTATTTTGGGATGTCTGGTATTACTATTACTGATGAAAGACAACAAAATATTAGCTACTTACCTAGCTATATGCCGGATATTGAAATAATAGTTTCCTCTGAAAATGTCCCCCTTTTCCAGAAAATAGAAAATTTCAACTCTGCCTTTCAATCTCTACATGCATACACCATTAAAAATTCAACTTTTGAAAGAAACCTTGTCAAGTTGAAGACTAGTAATTTACCTGCATTAGAATATTCATATATTTCAACTTCTGAAGAATTGATTAATAAAATTGCTTCGGGTAATGATGTATGGGGTTATACACAGCTTTCAAATTATGCCTATGCACTTTCCAAAGGTTTAAAACTACATCGTCAGGTTTTTTATCAGGTAGAAAATCAAGGATTGGCGATTACAGTTCCTCAAAAATCATCTTGGATACAACCTCTAAGTAAAGTATCAGAAGATGCACAATTTAGAATGGAAACGAATACATTAATTCGAAAATATTTAGGAGATAAAGTTACGGATTTGATATGGGATTTATCAATTCAAGAAGATGGATTAATTGATACTTTAAAAAACCAACAAAGAGAAATTGGCCTTTTAACAATTGAATCAGAAATTAGATTACTACGTCTGACTCAAAAAGAATTAGAAATTTCTCAACAAAATACTATTCGAAACATTCTTGTCGTAACACTCTCACTTACGTTATTACTTGTCGTGACTTTATTTCATTTTAATAACTTAGTCAAACGATCTAATCAAAAGTTAGAGACTCAAAATCAAGAAATTGACGAACAAACAAGAACTCTTAAAAAGGCATATAAAGATTTAGAAATGCTGAGTGGCATAGGAAGAGATATTACCTCCAAATTAGCGTTAGAAGATATTATAGAAACTGCCTATAAAAGTATTAATATACTTATTGCTACACCTGTTTTTGGGATTGGTTTATATAATGAAAAAACGGATACTTTAGACTTTCCATATATTTATGAATATGATGAAAAGATCAAAGATCAATCATTTGCATTAAAAGATAAGATGCGATTGGCAGTCATGAGTTTTGATCAGAAAAAGGAGTTTTTCATTCAAAAATTTAGCACAGATCACCGCAATTATGTGAAAGAAGTATTACAGCCAATTGCAGGTAAAAATACAGAATCAATTATCTATATTCCATTGGTGGCAAAACACAAAAAACCAATAGGTGTATTTACAATACAATCTTTTGAAGCGAATGCTTTTGATAGTTACCAACTCAATTTACTGAGAAACTTAGCGATCTATATTCGTATCGCTCTTCAAAATGCAAAAACATATCACAACACTAAAGAGAAGAAAAAACAACTTCAAGAGGCGAATAACCATATTATTGAACAAAAGGAATTAATTGAAGAAAAAAACCATGAATTAGAAAATGCTAACAATGAAAAGAATCATCTTCTTTCGATTGTAGCACACGATCTTCGTAACCCTTTAGCATCTTCTATTACTTTATTGAGTATGCTCAATACTGATGAAACTTCACTTGATGAAGATGAAAAACTTTGCATACAAGGTTCTCTTAATGCAATGCATAGGATGAATAAAATGATTGAAGATATCCTTGATGCTAGAGTTTCTGAAAATAAAGAGAGCAAAGAAATTGAGGAAGCTGAAAAAGATATTTTCTCTGTTTCTGATATTATGGGTACAATTATTAATGATTTTACAGGCCCTGCAGAAATGAAAGATATACAATTAGATTATCAATTAATTTCGGATGGTCTCATTGAAGCCAACAAACAACATTGTATACAGATCTATGAAAACTTAATTTCTAATGCCATTAAGTTCTCTCCTAAAAATACTCAGATAACTGTTTCTATTGAAAAAACAATAGAAGGTGTTCAAGTTAAAATTGAAGATCAAGGACCAGGGCTTTCAGAAGAAGATCAAAAGAAATTATTTCAGAAATTCCAAACTTTAAGCCCAAGACCAACTGGAGGTGAAAAATCTACAGGTATAGGTCTTTCTATTGTTAAAAAATATGTGGAAGAAATGGAAGGAACGGTCGAATGTACAAGTCAGGAAAATAAAGGAACTACATTTATAGTTACTCTACCCCATTTATAAGATTATTTTTTTTCCTCTATCCTTTGCAGTATATTCAAAATTGATATTGATGAAAATGTCATTTTTGAACTATGAAACAAACAAAAAATACTTTTACACTAGCTGCTAAAATTGAACAACTGAGTCTTAAAAAGCTTTGGACTTTATATTTTTCAGCCATTACAGCTATCATTTTACTTTTAAGTTTATCTCAAATCGTTTTTCATACTTTTTCTCAAAAACAAAATGATGATGCTGACTTAATAAATAAAGCGGGTAAACAAAGAATGCTCAGTCAGAAACTAACGAAATGTGTATTATTAATAGAAAAAGATAAAACCAGTCCTTATTTCAATGAACTTGAACTTACTCTTTCAGAATGGAAAACAGCACATTTAGAATTAGGGCAGTATAATAATTCGATTAGTAATTCAGTTTATAAAAATAAAGCTCAAGAACTTTATCAAAAAGCAGATATTTTTCATACTAAAATCATTGAGAATACTGAACTACTTTTATCGAATAATCAAGAAATCTCTCCAAATGTAATCCATGAAATTTTAGCCAATGAGGCTTATTATTTAACAAATATGGATCAATTAGTAAGCGTCTACTCTGAGGATGCAAATAGTAAATTAAACGACATTCAAAATACATCTTTAGTACTTTTCATTATTACATTATTCTTATTGTTATTTGAATTAGGTTATGTATTTCGTCCTACCGCAAGAAGAATTCGTAAAACGTTTGATGAACTTGAAAAAGCAAAAAGGGTCAATCAAGAGAAAATTCATGAGATAGATCAACTTTATAGATCGTTAGGCCAATCTTATCAGTATTTATCAGAATCAAAAGATAATGAAGAAAACCTAAATGTTTTACTTGCTAAAGCGAACACAGAGGGGAAAATCACATTCATATCTGAAGCTTTACTTGACATTTTAAAAATAGAAAAAGAAGAAATCCCTGATAATATCTATGATTGGTTAGTCAATGAAGGGTATAAAAAAGAAATGATACAAGAGGTATTCGAAACCGCTCTCAATCATGAAACTTGGATAGGCACTTTACATTTGACAGATACGGATGGTGATTATAAATGGATTGAAGTAACGATTACATTAATGTATACACAAAAGCCAAGTATATTATTAATAGGAAGAGATGTTACAGAAGAAAAAGAGGCAGAAGAAAGATCGAAAGAGATTAATCAGGAAGAAATTGATAAACATATTGAAACACAGAAAGAAAGGTCTCTCCTAATATTAAAAGGACAAGAAGAAGAAAGAGGAAGAATTTCTAAAGATATACATGATGGTATTGGACAATTACTAACTGCCCTTAAATTTAGTTTAGAATCTATTGATACCTCTGCTCAAAAGTCATCAACAACAAAATTAAAAGAATCTAAAAATTTACTTAAAAATATAATTCGTGAAGTAAGAAGAGTTTCGTTTAACCTCTCTCCTAACACATTAGGTGATTATGGAATTAATGCTGTTTTGACAAGGTTTGCCAATGAAACAAGTAGATTATCTGATGTGACTGTCACATTTAACAATAAGTCAGAATTTAATGAAAGGTTTGAAAAGCATATAGAAACTAATATTTATAGAATTGTTCAAGAAGCTGTAAATAATGCAATCAAATATTCTGAGGCTGGAGAAATTACCGTAGACCTTGAGCATGATTTTGAAACATTATATATAGATGTGAAAGATAATGGTAGAGGTTTTGACACCAACAACTTCCAAATACATGGTGGAGGAAATGGTCTCTTAAACATGGAAGAAAGAGCTGGTTTCGTAGGAGGAAAAATTCAAGTAGCTTCAAAAGTTGATTCAGGAACAACAATTTCAGTAGAAGTACCTATTATTAGAGAATAACTAAGTAATTTTTATATATTGCGAAGTATAACTCACATCAAAAAATATTTTTAATGAACCAAATTTCAGTAGTACTAACAGATGATCATGTTGTGGTCAGAAATGGAATTAAATTATTATTAGAAAATAGTCATGAGATTAATGTCATTGGCGAAGGTGCTAATGGACAAGAAGCTTTAGACCTTTGTAAGGAACTAAAACCAGATGTATTGGTCATTGATATTAGAATGCCAATTATGAATGGTATCGAAGCCACTTCATTAATCAAAAATTATAGTCCATCTACTAAAGTACTAATACTATCAATGCATGATGATGCAGAATACATTTTAGATGCTGCTGAAAAAGGTGCTAGCGGATATTTATTAAAAGATTCAAATAGTGAAGAATTTCTAAAAGCTATTAAAACTGTTAGTGAAGGGAAAAAATACTTTAGTGGTGATATTTCTAAAGTACTTGTTGAAGGTTATCTTAACATGAAACAAGGTTCTTCTTCTCCAAAACCAGAAAAAGCTTCTTCAGAAAGTATTCAAGTAGATTTAACGAAAAGAGAAAAGGAAATATTAAAACATGTCATTCACGGTAAAAGTAGTAAAGACATAGCTGAGATATTAAATAAAAGTGTTAGAACTGTAGAAACACATCGTTTTAACATTATGAAAAAAATGAACGTAAAAAGTGCGGTTGAATTAATTGCAAAAGTCAATGAAATTGAAACTTTAAAGGCTGAACTTTCATAAGGTATTACGTAGTTTTTTCTTTGACCACCCTTTGTAAGTATAAAAATTATACTTACAAAGGGTGTTTTTTTATCCAATTTTTAATAAAACACTAAAAAATATAAATTTACATACGTATAATTACGTATTTTTTACTTAATTTTACTCACGTGTTATACGTATTTATTAAGAGTGAATACTTAAACTTAAAAATAATACTTAGCACTAAGAAAAACACATGCTTGAATTTTAGGGTAGCATTCGTGTGCTACCCTATTTCAAAAAACTTAGCAATATCGATTATGAAAAATATCTCAACATACAAGTCTACATGTTCTTATTGTGGTGTCGGATGTGGCATTGAAGTGAATAAAGATGCAAAAGGAAAACTTACCGTTGAAGGAGATATTAACTACCCTGTCAATAAAGGGAAATTATGTTCTAAAGGAATGAACTTACATTATGTGGTGCAAGATACTTCCGATAGATTATTACACCCACAAATGAGATGGAGTAAACAACATGATCTTCAAAGAGTAGATTGGGATACTGCTTTTACAAGAGCTGCAGCTGTTTTCAAATCGATAATTAAAAAATATGGTCCTGATAGCGTAGGAATGTATGTATCAGGACAATGCTTAACAGAAGAATACTACTTAGCCAATAAACTCACTAAAGGTTTTTTCCAGACAAATAATATCGATACTAACTCAAGGCTATGCATGAGTAGTGCAGTAGTGGGATATGTAAAAACAATAGGAGAAGATACTGTGCCAATTTCATATGAAGATATAGAATATGCTGATACTTTTATGATTGCAGGAGCCAACCCAGCTTGGTGTCACCCTATTTTATTCAGACGTATTGAAGCACATAAAGAAGAAAATCCGGATACTAAAATCATTGTTGTAGATCCAAGAAAAACACAAACTTGTGCCCTTGCAGACCTTCATTTACAATTGAATCCTGGAACTGACATAATATTATATCAGGCAATTGGTAGAGCAATAATTGAGGAAGGTGATCTCGATTGGGATTTTATTAAAAATCATACGGATGGTTTTGATGCTTATCGAAAAGAAGTAGTGACAAGAACTTTGAAAGAAGCTTCTGCTATAACAGGTGTAACAATAGATGATATTAAACTAGCTGCAAGATATATTGGTAATGCAAAAGGGTTTATTAATATGTGGGCTATGGGATTAAACCAAAGTGCACAAGGAACTAATAAAAACTTAGCATTATTAAACTTAAACTTAATCACTGGTCAAATTGGTAAAAAAGGTGCAGGACCATTCTCTTTAACTGGACAACCTAATGCGATGGGTGGTAGAGAAGTTGGTGGTATGGCTTCTTTACTAGCAGCACATCATGATCTTAAAAATCCGGAACATAGAGAAAAAGTCGCAAATTTCTGGGGTGTTGATCACATTCAAGAAAAGCCTGGTAAAACAGCAACTGAAATGTTTGAAGCTCTTCATTCTGGAGAGATGAAAGCTGTTTGGATAGTCTGTACCAATCCAATGGTTAGCTTACCAGATTCTAAATTTGTTGAAGAAGCGCTAAAGAAAGCTAAGTTTGTTATCGTTCAAGATATTTCAAACTCAGCAGACTCAATCGAATATGCTGATTTGATTTTACCTGCAGCAGGATGGTTGGAAAAAGAAGGTACTATGACTAATTCAGAAAGAAGAATTAGCCACCTTGAAAGAGTGATTCCTGCTCCTGGTGAAGCTCTTCCAGATACAGAAATTTTCTGTCGTTTTGCTCAAAAAATGGGATATCATGGATTTGAATATCAATCTACTGAAGATATTTTCAAAGAACATGCTGCTCTTACAAAAGGTACCAACATTGATATCTCTGAACTTACTTATGATATTTTAAAAAAGAAACGTTCTGTACAATGGCCTTATTTAAATGGACAAAGTACTGATCGATTATTTACAGATAATCAATTTTATACTCCTAATAAGAAAGCTCAAATATCAACAACTGGTATTGAAAATGAATCAGATAAGATAACAAAAGACCTTCCATTAGTTCTAACTACAGGTAGAATACGTGATCAATGGCATACACGTACTAGAACGGGAAAAGTCAACAAATTAAATCAACACATTAGTGATCCTTTTTTAGAAATGCATCCAAATGATGCTTCATTCAGAGGATTAAAAGATGGGGACACAGCGTTGATTACGACTGAACGTGGAGAATGTAGAGTAAACGTTACAGTAACTACTGATATTAAAGAAGGAGTAATCTTTATGCCTATGCATTGGGGTAAAATCAGTAAACAAATTTTTGCACGAACAAATAATCTTACAGCGAATCACATTGACCCTATTTCTAAAGAACCAGATTTTAAATTTTCAGCTGCTCAAGTAAAAAAATACAAGAAGCAGAAAGAAAAGATATTAGTGATTGGAGCAGGTGCTGCAGCTTATCGATTTATTTATACCTATAGAAATATAAATACAGAAGATGAAATTGAAGTATTCTCAAAAGAAAGTACTCCATTTTATAATCGTGTCCTACTTCCAGAATATGTAAATGAGACATTATTATGGAAGGATTTACAAAAATATGATGAATTAGAAGAATTTGATCGTTTAGGAATAAAACTTCATCTAAATAAAAGTATTCAAAGTATTGATCGACGAAATAAAGAAATAGTCGATCAGTTTGGAGATCGTTTCCTATATGACAAATTGATCATTGCAACAGGTAGTAGACCTTTCGTCCCAGCGGATGTACCTATACATTTCGAAGGTGTATTTACAATGAGAAATAAAAAGAATGCTGATAACCTCAAACAATATTTAGATCAGAAAAATGGTAAAGTAATCATTGTAGGTGGAGGTTTATTAGGTTTAGAGCTAGCTGCATCTTTAAGAGAGATAGATATACAAGTAACAATAATACAATTAGCCAATAGATTAATGGATCGTCAACTTGACCCAACAGCTTCTGAATTGTTACTACATCATTGTGAAGATAAAGGCATTGAAGTATTACTTAATGATCAGGTTCAAACTATTGAGAAGCAAGGAGAAAAACTATATAAAGCTAAACTGAAGGGTGGTCGTACAATTGAAAGTAATGCAATTGTATACGCTATCGGAACACGACCAAATACTGAAATTGGAAAAGAATCTGGATTAAAAACCACTAGAGGTATTGTTATTAATGAGTACCTTCAAACATCAGATCCAGATATTTTTGCAATGGGAGAAATTGCTGAATTTGATGGGAAATTAAATGGAACAACTGCAGGAGCAGAGGAACAGGCTGATGTCTGTGCAAGGTATATTTCAGGTGATCTTTTAAGTAGATATTCAGGTACACTACCGATGAATATATTAAAGTTCTCAGATTTAAGTCTTTGTTCTCTAGGTATTATTGATACTCCTTCAAAAGACAGAAGTTATGAAGAAGTCATATTACTTGATAAGGCACAAGCTTTCTATAAAAAATGTATTATTAAAGATGATAAATTAGTAGGAACTATCCTTCTTGGAGATAAAGCTGAATTTGCTGATTATAAAAAATTAATTGAGCTGAAAACCGAATTAGGTACCAGAAGAAGTGAATTACTAAGAAGCAAAAATGATAGTGAACCATTAATTGGAGAGGTGGTCTGTTCATGTGCAAACGTTGGTAGTGGCAACTTACAAAATGCCATGAATAATGGATGTACTACCTTAAATTCACTTTGTGAAAAAACAGGTGCTGGTTTAGGTTGTGGTAGTTGTAAGACTGAACTACAAGCTATGCTTCAAAATAATGAAGCTAATTTAATTACATTATAAGAACATAGACTTACTTTTACTTCTTAAAATAATAGAGAACATGTTAGATCAATTAGATAATACATTAGAAAAAGAAGATTTAGTTAGAATATTTATCAAGGGAGGTATTTCATCACCAGGTGATTTTATGAAAATAATCCAAGTTGCTGAAGAATTAGATGTAGATCATATCCATTTTGGTTCTAGACAAGATATGCTTTTTGCACCTCCTACTATTAGTCGAAATAAATTAAAAGAGACATTTGAGTCCATTAAAACAGCTTTTGATTGTGATGGAGAATCTTATCAAAATATTGTTACTTCATATGTAGCATTAGATGTTATTCCTAGTACAAGTTGGTTAGCTGCTCATACTTATCATTACATTCTTGATACTTTTGATTTTCAACCAAAATTAAAAATTAATATTACTGACCCTGCTCAAACTATGGTTCCATTATTTACAGGTCAGTTAAATTTTATTGCGTCTGAAAAAGAAGGTTATTGGTATCTTTTCATTCGTGAAGAGGAACATGCTGAAGTCCTTTGGGAGTGTCCTAACTTAATCTATAGTTATGATATAGCTAAAGTAGTTAAAGCATTTGAAGGTTTATATGTTGCTGATAAAATTATTGATAGTGTTCAAATCTGGAAAACTATTGTTAGTACTTTAGATATTAATACAATTGCTAAAACTGAAGAATTATTACTTCCTACTGGCCCCTTCCCTTATTATGAAGGTATGCATAGAATGCTAAGTGGAAAATATTGGCTAGGTTTATATTGGAGAAATAACAGTTTTGACATCCCTTTCTTAAAAGAACTTTGTGAAGTTTGTATGAAAACTAATATTGGTAAGATTACAATTACACCTTGGAAATCATTTATTGTAAAGGGAATCGATAGTAAACATATTATTATTTGGGAGAAATTATTAGGAAAGTTTGGTATCAATGTTAGACATTCTGCATTGGAGCTTAATTGGCATTTACCTGTACTAGATCAAGAAGCATTAGATCTCAAAAATTATTTAGTAAGAGCATTAGACAAACAAGATATAAGTACTTATGGTCTAACTTTTACAATTAAAACTAAACCTGTAATACTTTTTACTTCTGTAGTCATAGAAAGTATTCCTTCTGCAGGTGGTGATATGTTATATAATGTACTATATGCTAAAGATTTTAATTGTAATGAACCGAAGTATATTCCCTTTGTTCAAAGAATTCCAAGAGAGGCCATCCCTCCTATTTTAATTGAACTTAGTCATTTATATTATGAAAATTTAGACAACAGCAATTACGATTTAGATGAACCAAAAAAGGTATTAAAAGCAAATACTGTTAGCGTTTATCAATGTCAAAATTGTTTAAGTATATATGATGAAAGTATGGGCATACCAGAAGATGGTATTCCTGAAAATACAAAATTTGAATTTCTACCAAGCTCATTTACTTGTCCTACTTGTGAAAGTGGAAAGGAAGAATTTACTGAAATTAATATGCCACAGTCTTAGTTCTAAACTAAAAGCAATAAAAAAGCCTACATAATGTAGGCTTTTTCTATTTCTAATTATTTGTTTCCTTCATAAAGCGTTGTCTCTGCAAATTTAAAGTCTGATACATTTTGTGAGTTATCTTTAAATTTGACAAACACTCTTTTTAAACCTGGTCCTGGCTCTAAATTCCAATTGAATTTTTCTGAGTAAGGTCTCCAAATTGCCCCTTGGAAGTTTTGTTTATTTGAAACCATCATATAAACTGCTTCACGAGCTTTGGTGGTAATTGTTACAGTTGGTGAATCAACGGCAGTTTTACCATCCTCAATTTTTATATACATTGGGATTGGAGGTGTTGTATCTAGGATAATCTTCGCTTCAGTAATCATAGATTCATTACCAGCCTCATCTCTAAATTTAACATAAACAAATTTCTCACCATCTGTGCTATGTCTAATCACCCAATCTTTACTTGTTCCATAAGGCTCCCAATCAATTCGTGTTTTGAAATATCTATCGTTAGTAACTTTCATTTCTGTAGCACCTTCGGCAAAAATTTCTAACTGTACTCTTCCTGATTTTTCATTAGTATATCCCTCCCCATTATTGATAATTAGTTTTTCATTAACAGGTTCTTGTCTATCTAATAAAATACTGGCTGAAACTGCTGTGGTAACGTTTTCTGCATCATCTTTAAATTTTGCATAAACCGTCTTTTCTCCATCTTCTTTAGCTTCCAAGTAATGATCATAAATGTAATATTTGAACTTCTCCCAAACAGCACCATCAAAATCTTTACTATTTGAAATCATCATTTTAGTAGCCCCTCTTGCGTTTAACTTAAGACGAACTCTTGCATCATAATCTGTACAGTATTTCTCACCTTGACCTATTAATATTGATCCTTCTCTTGGTGCATCAGTATCTACACCAATAGATACATATGTTGGTCTAGAAGTGTTACCTACAGCATCCTTAAACATTACATATACAAACTTAATTCCGTCACCTGGAGGGAATTTCCATTTCTTTGTTGTAGCATAATTTTCCCATTCAGCTCCTTTAAAATCAGATCTTGAAGACAAACGCATCGTCTTAGCTCCTTTTGCTGTGATATTTAAAGTAACCTCTTCAAGGTTAATCAACTTATCTTTTGCTTCAGCAATTTCAACATCACCCTCAACTGGAGGAGTTCTATCCAAAGTAACATTTACAGAATATGTATCAGAAATATTACCTGCTTCGTCCATAAAACGTGTATATATTTCTTTTACACCATCTGCACCTGGAAGTCTCCAAGGTATATTATATTCTGAATAACCAATCCATCTAATCTTTTCAAAGTTTGGATGGTTACTGATTTGCATTTTAATGGCATCTTCAGCATTAACACGAACTAATGCAATTGCATCTGGATGATTTACAACTCCTTCTTTATGATTTTTAACTACAATTGAGCAATTAAATGGAGGTTTTGTATCCAAAACAATATTATCTGAAGCAGGGTCTGAAACGTTACCAGCTAAATCTCTAAAACGTACGAAAACTGTTTTAACACCATCATTTCCATCAAGCTTCCATTTTTTAATGACATTATAGGTTTCCCACTCTGCATCCATAAAAGTAGGATCATTACTAACTTGCATGAAATCCGCTTTCCTTGCAAATATTTTTAATGTCACATTATGTTCTTTATCAATACTGTATTCATCATTATTATTGATTGTAATCTTTCCACCTACAGGAGGTTCAGTATCGATTAATATTCTATCAAAGGCTGGTTCGGATACATTTTTTGCTCGGTCCATAAACTTCACATAAACTGTTCTTATACCATCTTGTCCAGGTTGTAGTTTCCAGTTTTTAACTTCTTCTTTATAAACCATCCATCTGGCACCAAAGAAAGTTTGTTGATTTGATATCATCATGAATCTAGCATCATCAGCTTTCACATGTAAATCAACAATCTGCTTTTCATCTTTCAACAACTTTACATTATTGGCAGTATCTTGAACAATTCCTTCTGCAAAAATATCTAATTTAGGATTTTGAGGAGGTGTAGCATCCAACATCACAGATGATGTATAAACTTCAGATTCATTTTTTGCTTGATCTCTGAATTTTACATAAACTGTTTTTTCTCCATCACCAATTGGGAAGTTCCAAACAGGAACAACAGGAGTATATGGCATCCATTCAGCATCGCTAAAATCCGATTTATTAGATACAATCATTTGAGTTGCACCTTGAATAATCAATTGCAATTTATGTCTCGCATGATTATCAATGAATTTACGGCCATCATCAATAATAACTCGACCAAATCTTGGAGGAACTCTATCTACAATTGCTCTGGCAGATACAATTTTAGAATAATTACCTACTTCATCTCTGAATCTTGCGTAAACTACTTTTTCTCCATCTCCAGGTGATAAAGTCCATTGTACTTCTTCTGCATAATCAATCCAGCCACTTCCACCACGTATTTGAATATGAGAAGCCCCAACAGCATAAAAATGTAGCGTTACTACAGAATCTTTTAAGAATTTTTCTCCTTCATTGATTTTTAATTTCCCATCAGTTGGAGGAGATGTATCAATAGTAATTTTTGCACTGATTATATCTGTTTCATTACCAGCAGCATCTCTATATTGAACAAAAACTTCTTTTTCTCCATCTAAACCAGGTAACTTATAACCATCAACTCTTTGCGTGTATGCTACCCATTTAACACCTAAAAAGTCAGGACGATTAGCGATTCTCATCTGATACGCTTCGTCAGCAGACAAAAACAAAGAAACTTGTCTCTTCTTATCATTTGTAAAAAGTAAACCACCATTGATAGCAATTTCTGGATTTTGAGGAGGAGTTCTATCAAGTTCAATAATTAATGAAGCTACTTCTGAAACATTTCCAGAGTTTTCATCCTTGAAAATAGCATAGATAGTTTTCACGCCATCCCCTTCTCCACGACGGATAATAGGAAAACCAGCTTTCTCCCAATTTACAGGTTCCCAAACTACACCTCTAAAACTTTCATCACGACTTATTTTCATATGAGTCGCGTTTTGGGATTTAATTCGTAATTGAACTCTTCCTTCAGGGTTATTTGTAACCTCTAAACCGCCATCAACAGAAATTGAACCTGTAACAGATTGTGACCAACTTATTTGAGCAACAAATAAAAATAAAAAAACTAGTAAAAAACTCTTCATAGAAGTTCTGTTATGCGCATATATGTGATATAATATCACAAATCTTAATCTCTCAAATTTATGTTATAACGACTATTATTCTATAATATTTCGTTAATAGGTAATGAATAATCAAATTACATACCAAGTGTGTTAAATAATTAAATTACTACTCTTTTTTAAATGGTTAAAGAGATCAATTTAATTATGTCATATAAAAAAAAGAATTTACGAAAAAATACGTATTTTTGTTATCCGAAATGAAATTATTCTTATTTAAATTATAAAGTATGGCGAAACAGCGGTTTGATGCTTTAAAAGTTGTTGAATTAAGACAACCAATAAATGTTACACCTCCATGTGAAAAGGTCTCTGATTATTTTGGCATAAATACCTTTGGGTTAAATGTCATGAAAGAACAGTTGTCATCTGACATTTATAACAGATTACAAAATGCTATTCATCGAGGAGAACAAATTGATGAAAATGTAGCAGATGCAGTTGCTACAGCATTAAAAGCATGGGCAATTACTAAAGGTGTAACCCATTATACTCACTGGTTTCAGCCACTTACTGGATCTACAGCAGAAAAGCATGATGCCTTTTTTGAGCTAACAAAAGATGGTCACGCCATTGAAAGATTCAAAGGTAGTGCTTTAGTTAGACAAGAACCAGACGCTTCGTCATTTCCTAGTGGAGGTTTAAGACAAACTTTTGAAGCTAGAGGATATACAGCTTGGGATCCAACATCCCCAGCATTTATTATTGAAAGTGGAAAAGGAAAAACTCTATGTATTCCAACAGTTTTCGTTTCATTTACTGGAGAATCTTTAGACAATAAAGCACCTTTATTAAGAGCCTTAGATCAAATCGATAAAAATGCAACTGCTGTTTGTCAAATTTTTGATAGAAGTATTGAAAAAGTTCAAGCTACTTTAGGAACAGAACAAGAGTTCTTCTTAATTGATAAAGCTTTAGCTGATGCTCGTCCAGATATTCTATTAACAGGTAAAACACTTTTTGGTCGTACTCCACCAAAAGGTCAACAATTAGATGACCATTATTTTGGAGCTATTCCTTCAAGAGTTTCGAGATTTTTACAAGAACTTGAAATTGAATCTTTTAAATTAGGAATACCAATAAAAACACGACATAATGAAGTGGCTCCTAGTCAATTTGAAGTAGCTCCAATTTTTGAGGAAGTAAATGTAGCGAATGATCACAATCAACTCTTAATGGATTTGATGAGAAAAGTAGCTTCAAGACATAACTTCCGTGTTTTATTCCACGAAAAACCTTTTGAAGGTTTAAATGGCTCTGGAAAACATAATAATTGGTCTTTAATAACTGATAAAGGTAAAAATCTTTTACAACCAAGTACAAAGGCAAAAGAAAACCTTATTTTCATTACTTTCTTTATCAATATCCTTAAAGCAGTTTATGATAATGCTGATCTCTTGAGAGCATCAATTGCTTCAGCAAGTAATGATTATAGATTAGGTGCCAATGAAGCTCCTCCAGCTATCATCTCTGCATTTATTGGTACTCAACTCTACAATGTTTTAACAGAGTTAGAGAATAATGGGGATATTAAAGTAAAAAAAGGTGACAATATTTACATGAAATTGGGCATCAATAAGATCCCTCCTATCTTATTAGATAATACTGACAGAAATAGAACTTCTCCTTTTGCATTTACTGGCAACAAATTTGAATTTAGAGCCGTTGGTTCAAATACAAATAGTGCAAGAGCCATGACGATTCTTAACACTGCTGTTGCCAATCAACTTGAATTATTCAAAAGAGAAGTTGATAAACTTATAGAACAAGATGAAAAGAAAGAAGTAGCAATTATTGATATCTTACGTTCATATATTCCTTCAGTTAAAAAAGTTGTATTCGAAGGAAATGGATATGGAGATGATTGGGTAAAAGAAGCGAAGAAAAGAGGATTATCAAATCACAGAGATACACCTAGAGCTCTTCAAATTCTTAAAAAAGCATCCACTTCTAGACTTTTTAAGCGAATGAAAATTATGTCTCAAGCAGAATTAATTGCTAGACATGAAATTCGATTAGAAAATTATACTAGAAAGCTACAAATTGAATCTAGGGTCATGGCTGATTTAGCTTTAAATCATATCGCACCTACTGCTATTCGTTACTTAAATATGCTTATCGAAAATGTAAAAGGCATGAAGGATATCGGATTAGAAAGCGAAACGAGTGAAATTATGCATTTGATTCAAAAAGTGTCAAAACACCTCAATATGGTTAAAAAACTAAGTAATGAGATGACACAGGAAAGAAAGAGAATCAATGCAATTGAAGATTCGGAACAAAAAGCGATTGCTTATTGTGATGAAATCAAAGAAAAATATTTCGAAGAATTAAGATGGCATGTCGATAAATTGGAAACTATGATCGATGATGAAATGTGGCCGTTACCAAAATATCGTGAACTTCTTTTTCTAAGATAGTTCCTCAAAAAAAAAGAGCGTTAATCAATTTTTGATTAACGCTCTTTCTATATATTATAGATTTGATTTAATAAACTAGATTAAATCATAACCCATTTCCGTAGCAACAATTTTCTCTACTAATGCTCTAACATTATCATTAGAAATTTTCTCGATAACGTCACCAGCAAAAGCATAGATTAATAAACCTCTTGCTTTGTCTTCTGGGATACCACGAGCTCTTAGATAGAACATTGGCTCTTCATCTAAAGCACCAACAGTACAACCATGTGAACAACTTACATCATCTGCCCAAATTTCTAATTGTGGTTTTGTATCCACAACAGCATCTGGTGAAAGTAAGATATTCTTATTTGATTGGAATGCATTTGTTTTCTGAGCATCTTCACGAACGAAGATTTTACCATTGAAAACACCTTTAGATTTATCGGATAAAATACCTTTATAAAGCTCATTACTGTATGAATTAGGCATTTTATGATCAACCATTGTATGATTATCAACTAAAGTTTTTCCTTTAACAAGGTATAAACCAGTCATTAAACCTTCACAATGCTCTCCTAATGCAATATTTAAGTTGTTTCTCACAATATGACCACCAGTTGTGATTGTAATATTATGATAAACACTATTGTCTGCTTGTTTCGACTCAGAAAGGGTTATTAATGATGTATTTTCTACTTCATCTTGTAATTTCAAATGGCTTAAGTTTGCTCTTTCAGCGACATTTACCTCAGCAACGCTATTGATAAGAATATTCTCTCCACCTAAAACAGCATTTCTTTCGATGATATTCGCTTGAGCACCTTCTTCCATGATCGCTAATACTCTTGGCTGAACTACTATGTTACTTCCTGATACAACGTTCAAGAACATAACCGAAGTTTCAGATAAAGCATTTCTTTTAGCATAAACAAAAGCACCTTCTACAACCGAAGCTGTATTTACACCAACAAATGGTAAAGAATTATCTGCATATTTCCCTAAATGAGCTAAAACTAAATCTTTATGATTTTCGATAGCTTCACTTAATGGAGCAACAATAACTTTATCTGTTGAAGTAAAGTTTGATAACTCAGCATTGTAAACCCCGTTCACAAAGACCATTACCTCAGTACCTTCGATTAAATAATCTTTGATATCTTCAGCAGTTACGTTTACTTCATTTGTAAATGTATAAGCATTGTTTACTAACTTTTTGATGTTAGTATATTTCCACTCTTCGTGTTGAATAGATGGAAAATCTGAAGACGCAAAAGTTTCTGCTGCTTCAGTTCTTAATTGAACTAATGCAGGTACTTTTTCGATTGTATCTTCTATATATGATAGTGCATTATTTTTTAATGCAGCATTTTCAATAACTAAACTCATAGTATTTTAGAGGGAATTAGTTTTGACCTTCAACTTCTTGAATGATCCAATCGTAACCTTTTTCTTCTAGCTCAAGTGCTAATTCTTTAGTTCCAGATTTTACGATTTTCCCTTTATATAATACGTGTACGAAATCAGGCACGATATAATCTAACAATCTTTGGTAGTGAGTAACAACTACGAAAGAACGTTTACCATCACGTAAAGTATTCACACCATTGGCAACAATTCTTAATGCATCGATATCTAACCCTGAATCAGTTTCATCAAGAATAGCTAATTTTGGATCAAGCATCGCCATATGGAAGATCTCATTTCTTTTCTTTTCACCACCAGAGAAACCTTCATTTAAAGATCTACCCATTAATGATTTGTCGATAGAAACGATCTTCATCTTTTCTTTCATTTCTTTCATGAAGTTTGCAGCATTGTAAGGCTCTTCACCTCTTGCTTTTCTAACTTCATTTACGGCTGTTCTTAAGAAATTTGTGTTACTAACACCTGGGATTTCTACTGGATATTGGAAAGCCAAGAAAAGACCTTTTTGAGCTCTTACTTCTGGAGCCATTTCCAATAAATCTTCTCCATCAAAATCAACTTCACCGCCTTCTACTTCGTAATCCTCTCTACCTGCTAAAACAGAAGCCAAAGTACTTTTACCAGAACCGTTTGGTCCCATGATCGCATGTACTTCTCCCGGTTTAATTTCTAAATTAATCCCTTTAAGAATCTCTTTGTCTTCAATCGAAGCTTTCAGATCGTTGATCTTCAACATATTTTTATATGATTTATTAATCAAAAATTCGTTTTCTAAGTATACCGATTGCCCTTTCTATTTTCATTAATAAAAACAGTCCATTCAATTCGGCTTGCAAATTTATTTAGAATTTTTTTAAATAGGAACATATTTATAAAATATCCTGCTACTTTTACAAAAATTTTCATGAAAAAAGGCAATGCCATTGACATTACCTTTAGTCCTGTAAATATGAAAATGAAAAAAATTTAATTCAAACCAAATTTGATTGGAACAAATTCATGAAGTGATATAAATCATTTCAAAAGTTCAATCAATAACACAAAGTTAATAGTTTTCTTTAAAAATGAAGACTATTATCACCATTTTAAGTTTATTTACAATTCAAAATCGTCAAAAACTTTAAAATTATGCTTTCAATTGGAGATAATTATTTAACAAAGTTCAGCTTTACACAAGATCAAGTAAATGCATTTGCTGAATTAACTGGAGATTCTAATCCAATACACATAGATGCAGATTACGCAGCCAACACCCCTTTTAAAAAACCAATCATGCATGGTTTTTTATCAGCAAGTATTTTTTCAAGAGTATTAGGAACTGAATTCCCAGGAAATGGCTCTGTATATTTATCTCAAAAAATGGACTTTTTAAGACCTATGTTTGTGGAAGAAGAGTATGAAGCTGAGTTTTCTATTACTGAAATTGATTCTAGAAGAAAAACAGCAATTATCAAAACTACAATCAAATCATTGGCCAATAATAAAGTCACTGTAAATGGAGAAGCAAAAATCATGCATCAAGAATTAATAGATTAATTTGACTTTAGAAAGTTACATTTAGTAAATTAATTTCTGTTTTGGTTTATTAGTTGTGATAAATCACTATAATTTCGTTTAATCTTAAAATTCACATTCTATTTTTTTTAACTATGCCTAAAGATAAAAAGTTAACTAACTCTACTCTTTTCATGATTTTTTCTTACAAAGGGTATTTACTAAGAAAATTAACAACAGACTTAATATGGATTACCATTCCAACCACAATTCTTTGTGCGATTCATGAATTCAAGCATATTGATATTGGAATGAATTTTTCATTACCTGGTCTTTTGGGTGCCATCTTAGGTATCTTATTAGTATTCAGAAATAATACTGCATATGATAGATGGTGGGAAGCAAGAAAAGTTTTAGGAGGGTTAGTCAACACTTCAAGAAACTATGCATTACAAGTACAGTCCATTGTAAAAGAAAGTGAGGAAAAAAATGAATTAATGAAATTGATTGCCTCATTCCCTTTTGTATTAAAAGAACATTTAAGAAGTGGTGTTATATACAGTGAAATAGAATTCCTTGGTGATAAGATTTTAACGGAAGTAAAAAAATGGGATCATATTCCAAATGCCATTAATTCATATATACAGGAAAGATTAAAAATTGCATTGAACAGAGGTGACATTACTGATTTTCAATTTCTAAAATTAATTGAAAACAGTGACGAACTAATTGACATTATGGGTAAATGTGAGCGTATTAAAAACACTCCAATGCCTGAATCACATACATTTTTATTAAGAGTATATATCTGGATTTATGCAATCATTATTCCTTTTGGACTGATTGACACTTTAGGTTGGTGGACAATCTTAGCTGTAATAATTGTATATTATGTAGCCATGAGTATCGTAACGATCTCAGAAGAAATTGAAGAGCCATTTGGTACTGATCCTAATGATTTACCGACTGATCAAATTGCACAAAACATTTACAATAATATTCAAGAAATTCAGTTTAAATCAACTGAATATTCAAAGTACAATTCATAATGGTAAAAATATATCATCTATCTACTTGTAGTACATGCAAGAGAATAATAGAAGAAATTGGGAAAGATAAATTTGATGTTTTCCAAGATATAAAAACTGAAAAGATCACTGAAGAGCAAATTGATGAAATGAAAAACCTTGTAGGTTCATATGAAGCTCTTTTTAGTAGAAGATCTAGACAGTTTAGACCTATGGGACTACATGAAAAGGATTTATCTGAGAATGATTATAAATCGTTAATACTTCAAGAGTATTCTTTTTTAAAAAGACCTGTTATTATTGCAGAAAATAAGATCTTTGTAGGAAATAGTAAAAAAGAGATCGAAAAAGCAAAAGAAGCACTTAATTAATGGGAAGAATATTAGCAATTGATTTTGGTACAAAAAGAACTGGTTTTGCAGTTACAGATCCTCTTAAAATGATCGCTTCTTCTTTAGAGACTGTTCAAACAAATGTAGCGATGCAATTTGTAAAGGATTACGTCAATAAAGAAGATGTAGACGAATTTGTAATAGGGTTACCTGTTGGTTTGGATGGCAAGGAAACAGACAACACAAAGCCAACGAAATCTTTTGCCAAAAAGCTTCAAAAAGAATTCCCTACAAAACCTTTACACTTCATTGATGAAAGGTTCACTTCAAAGATGGCAGAAGCATCTATGATTCAAAGTGGAATGAAAAAGAAAGATAGAAGAGTAAAAGGTAATGTTGATAAAATAAGTGCAGCTATCATTTTGCAATCTTATTTAGAACAAAACAGCTTTTAGAAAAAATACATATAATATGATTTATCCTGTTGTTGCCTATGGTGACCCAGTCTTAAGAAAGGTCGCTAAAGATTTTACAGAAGAAGAATTAAAAGAAGTAAGTACTTTGGTTTCAGATATGTTTGAAACAATGGAAGGTGCTAGAGGCGTTGGAATCGCAGGTCCTCAAATTGGTAAAGGAAAAAGAATCTTTGTTATTGACTCTAACTTAATGTTAGATGAAGAGTCAAACGAAGAAGGTTACCGTGGAGCATTCATCAATGCTGAGATAATTGAAGAATGGGGAGAAGAATTTAGTATGGAAGAAGGATGTTTAAGTATTCCAGGTATCAATGGTGATGTCACTAGACCTGAAAGCTTAAAAATCAAATACCTTGATGAAAACTTAAAAGAAAGAGAAGAAGAGTTTTCAGGTATGACTGCTAGAGTAATCCAACATGAGTATGACCATATCGAAGGTATTTTATTTACAGATCATTTAACGCCAATTAAAAAGCGTTTGATCAAAAATAAACTAAATAATATCACAAAAGGTAAAGCATCTCATAGTTATAGAATGAGATTTCCAAAAAAATAATTAATTTTAGCCACTCAATCGAGTGGTTTTTTTAATACCAAAGATTTTTTTAAAATGAAACTAATTACTAAATTCATCCTAATTTTATTATTATTTAGCTGCTCCAATGATTCTATCAATTGGACAACTCCTACTAGCTTAGATCAAGACTTCATGAATCAAATAAATAAAAGAAGATCTGACCTAAGTTTAACCGAATTGGAATTTAATCCTGTCTTTTTTGAACAAGCCAAAAGGTTTGCCTCTCTCCTTGCGGACAATCCTGGTATGAGAGAACAATTAACTCAAGAAGAAGACGAAAAAGGAACATACAGCAAAGTAATAATTGCTCAAGCTGGAGCAACAAATGTAAATGGCTGCACAGGTTATAGTGCTGCAATTAATTTGGATCCTACTACAGGAGTTGTTGAAACAATGTTAAGAACTTCTTGTAGAAATGTAATTGAAAGTAGAAACGCTAATACAATTGGAGCTGCAGTTTTTCAAAACGCCAATACTGGTGATTATTATTATGTAACGTTTATAGGTCGAATATAAGAATGAAACACCAAGAAAACTTAAAGATTGCAATGGTTCAAACAACCATTGAGTGGATGAATCCCACTGCCAATTTTGCTTCACTAGAAGAAAAATTATGGCAAATCGAGGAAAAAGATATTGACCTAGTTGTCTTCCCTGAGTTATTTACCACTGGGTTTCATATGAAAGCTGCTGAATTAGCAGAACCAATCGGACTTACTACATCAAAATGGCTACTTCAACAATCTAAGCGAATGAATGCAGCTATAATTGCAAGCTATCCTGTAAGACAGGATCGAAAAGTTTACAATCGATTGATTTTTGTAAAACCTGATGGTACTTTATCACACTATGATAAGAGGCATTTGTTTAGAATGGCTTCTGAACATATGACTTTTACAGCTGGTAATTTTCAAGTTGTTGAAGAATGGAAAGGTTGGAGAATCAACCCTATCATCTGTTATGATCTTCGTTTTCCTTTATGGTGTCGTAATACTAATAATGATTATGATTTACTTATTTGTGTTGCCAATTGGCCTAAAAGTAGAATAAATGCTTGGCACACATTATTAGCTGCAAGGGCAATAGAAAACATTAGTTATACTGTTGGAGTGAATAGAACAGGTATTGACCCTGAAGGTACTGTTTACAATGGAAATTCAGCAATATATTCACCAAAAGGCGATTTGATGAATACAACTGATGAAGAAGATAACATTAAAATTTTCTCTATTAACTACAAAGAACTTCAGACATTAAGGGAGAAGTTCCCAACGCACTTGGATGCTGATCATTTCAATTTACATTTATAAGTAATTATCCAGAATGGATTATATTTTACTACACCTTTTAATTAGTTCATTAGGAGTAATTTTCATTCGTAATGGAGCACTTATGCTTACCAAAGGTGCAACAGCATTCTCAAATAAAACAAAGTTCTCAGGCCTTCGAATAGGTTTGACTATCGTTTCATTAGGAACTTCAATACCAGAAATAGCAGTCTCCTTCATTTCTACTTTAAAAAATGAAGAAACACTTGCTTTTGGCACTTTAATAGGAAGCAACACTTTCAATATTGTATTCAGTATTGGGTTAGCAGCCTTTTATTTAAAAGTTAGAGTTTTCACGAAAAGTATTTGGAGGGACTTATTTTTTGCAATATTTGGTGGTTTATTACTTTTTGTCTTATTGAATAAACAACTTATTTTTAATGTAGGTGCTAATTATCTTACCCCTTCAGATTCTCTCATTTTACTTTTATTCTTCTGTTTATATTACTTTTTAGTATTCAGCAATAAAAAATCTAAAACAGAAATCATATTAATTAACAACAGCAAAACATCTATCACGCCCACCTATTATAAAAAGCACACGATTTTAAGGAAGATTGTATTAGGGATGTTGATCATTAGTATTGGAGCTTATATTTTGGTTATAGAAGCCTTGTTATTAAATTCTACGACAACTTTAAGCTCAAGATTCATTGGAGTGAGTATTATTGCAGTATGTACCTCTCTACCTGAAATCACTACAACCTTAACAGCTATGAAGAGGAGAAGACAAGATATTGCTTTTGGTAATGTTTTGGGCTCTTTTATTATTAATTTCCTTTTAGCTCCCTGTATATTAACATTAAAGGGTGAAGCCTATTACGACTACACCCTTAATTATGATTTAATCTTTTCCATCTTTATGTGTGTGTTATGCGCTACATTAGCACTTTCGAGTAAAACCTTTAATCTAAATAAAACAACTTCATTCTTATTTATATTTTTAGGAATTCTCTATTATGTCACAACATATTTAAGAGGTTAAAATTACTTTCTTCTCTTCTTTCTTCTTTTGTTCTTATTCTTAGATGAAGAAGAGTTGTTATTATTATTGTTATTACTAACATTCACAGAAGACTGCAACTTAACATTTTTGAAACTGTCAGGATATTTATCTTTTATATCCCTCATATTCACTTTTCCTTTAGCTAAAGAATTAAGTGTATTAATAATCACCTCATCTTCAATTTGATTATTAACTTGAGAAGAATAAAAAGATTTCATAAGCTTTACTATTTTAGCAAAAGCTTTTTCTACTTCTTCCTTTGTTTCTTGTTGCAATGCACTTTGCACCATCAATTCCAAGTTTTTACCAAAGTGTCTAAATCGAATATGGCTTTGCGTATATTCAACTTTTCTTGGTTTTTTAAACATCATATTCTCCGTAGGAGAAGGATAAGGTGCATCAATATCAAGTTGAAAATCAGACATTACTTGCAGATGATCCCAAATTCTTTGCTGACTATCGTTCAATTGCTTTTGAATAGGATGAAGCTGCTTCATCAAAGCAATTAAAGTATAAGCATATTGAGTCCTAAGAGATTTATCTTCTAAAGAAGAAATGAATTTCACTAATCCTTCAATATTTCTCCCATATTCTTTCAGAATGATATCTGACTTACTCGTATTATAACTATGTTGTTCTTCGTGCATATTAGTAAAAGCTTAGTGATTAAAAGATAACCACTAAGGTGCTATCTTTATTCTACAGTAACTGATTTTGCCAAATTACGAGGTTGATCTACATTACACCCTCTCATTACAGCAATATGATATGAAAGTAATTGTAATGGTATACAAGAGATCATTGGCATTAATACTTCATGAGTATCTGGTACTTCAATAACATGATCTACCATATTAGGAATTAAAGCATCTCCTTCTGTAACAATAGCAATTACTTTACCGCTTCTAGCTTTTACTTCTTGTAAATTAGAAACTACTTTATCATAAGAACTATCTCTAGTTGCAATCACAACTACAGGCATTTCCTCATCAATTAAAGCAATTGGACCATGTTTCATCTCTGCTGCAGGATACCCTTCAGCATGAATATAAGAAATTTCCTTTAATTTTAATGCTCCTTCCAAAGCTACAGGGAAATTGTATCCCCTTCCTAAATATAAGAAATTACGAGCATCTTTATACAAAGCAGACATTTTTTCAATGGCTTCATTTGTTTTTAATACTTCTTCAATTTTTGAAGGAATATTTTCCAATTGAACCAATAAATCATGTAACTGCTCATCAGTTAACGACTTCTTCTCTTTTGCAAGCATCAAAGCCATTGTCGTTAATACTGTCAACTGGGCTGTAAATGCTTTAGTACTTGCTACACCAATTTCAGGTCCAGCATGAGTATAAGCTCCCTCATGAGAATTTCTTGCTATAGATGAGCCTACAACATTACATACTCCAATCACTGTAGCTCCTTTTTCGTCAGCTAAAGCCATTGCAGCTAGTGTATCTGCTGTTTCCCCTGATTGTGAAATAGCAATCATAACATCACCTTTCCCTATGATTGGGTTTCTATATCTAAATTCTGAAGCGTACTCCACTTCAACAGGAATACGAACTAACTCTTCAAAGATATATTCAGCAACTAAGCCTGCATGCCAAGAAGTACCACAAGCAACAATGATGATTCTATTTGCATTTAATAAATCATCAAAATGTTCATAAATACCACCAAGTTTAACATGGTTTTGATTGGCAATTACACGACCTCTCAAGCAATCTGCAACTGATTTTGGCTGCTCCATGATTTCTTTCATCATAAAGTGATCATAACCGCCCTTTTCAATTGCTTCTAACTCTAATTCAAGAGTTTGTAAATATGGAGTTTGTACTTCATTCTTAATATCAGTGATTGTCATTTCACCATCTTTAAGAAGAACAACTTCTTCGTCTTTAATATAAACTACCTCTTTTGTATATTCTACAATTGGTGTAGCATCAGAGGCTAAGAAAAATTCATTCTCACCTACTCCAATTACAAGTGGACTACCTTTTCTAGCAGCTACTAACTGTCCAGGTTTATCTTTACTAGTAATAACAATAGCATAAGCTCCAACAACCTCATTTAAAGCAATTCTAACTGCTACATCTAAATCACATTTATTGTCTTTTTGAACTTGTTCAATAAAATGAATAAATACTTCAGTATCAGTTTCAGATTTAAATACGTGCCCTTTTTCAATTAATTGAGCTTTTAATGCTTCATAATTTTCAATGATACCATTATGTACCATTGCTAATTTTTCGTCAGATGAATAATGAGGATGTGCATTTACATCGTTAGGAACACCATGAGTTGCCCATCTAGTGTGTCCAATTCCTGTAGAACCTTTTGTATCTTGACCTTTAAGTTCTTTTTTCAGGTCAGCTACTTTCCCTTTACATTTGAAAACCTTTACTTCAGATTTATCAATAAGAGAAACACCTGCACTATCATAACCTCTATACTCGAGTCTTTCTAGTCCTTTAATAAGAATGTCTAGTGCATTTCTATGTCCTACATAACCGACAATTCCGCACATGGTAATTAGTAATTTAGTGAATAATATATAGTAATACCGCTCTTAGTTCTGAGCAGTTGGGTCCTCGTTAAAAACAGCATAATAAATGATTAAACGCATTTTCATTGGCTGAGCATTCAACGGGTGAGACAATGTATTTTCATTATCAGCAAAAACTAACTTTCTTATTGAACTAGATTGCTGATTTGGTAATAAAACTAATCCATCATCATCTAAAGGTACTCCTTGAGCCTCTTTAAATGTTCTATCTTGTAGATATTGAGCTAATTTAGCCCATGAATAAGTTTGTGTTGCAGCATTATACCCTATTTGATAATCACCTGCAGAAGGGTATTGCGCTTGTAATAATTTATATTGCTTTGATTCAGAACTTACTGTTTGAATAGTTCCATCAGCATCCATAAAACCAAAATACAACCCTGATGGAGGTAAAATGTTAGAAGCAGGATAGATTTTATTATCATCATCATCAGAACCTATAGCAGTAATTGCTAAATCAGCTTTATTAATCTGTACTTCTCTTAATGAGCCATCCTCTTTTAGCATAAGATTCACCAAAGTAGGAAATTTAATCTTAGCTACCATTCCTGTTCCTTCAAACACAAATCCATAATGATCAGTATCATCCGTACTTACAACATCTCCAATTTGAATATCTTGAGTTAAAGTACCTTGAGTATAGTCAATATTGTTAAAACGATTGCTAAATCCAAAGTAATATACATCTCTTACTGTATCTTCTTGAGATTCTCCAAAATAATGCATATTCATGGTCACTACAGTTCCGAAATTTTCTAAACTGTAACGCCCTGCCCAAGCCGACTCTTGATCATCCTTGACTTTGATATGTAAACCTTTAATATGTTCGGCAAATTCATCTTGATCGGCATATTCTGCACCCTCAATAATTTTCACACCAAACAAACTATCTAATTCTATTTCCACAGTGTCTGTAGTAATATCAGATACTTTAAAAGTCCTAGTACCAATTGGAGTTGCTCCATAAGCAATTACGTCATTTGAAAAGTATTCAGCAGAGTCACCTTCAATATCATCTAATAACTCATATACTTCTAATGTAATTTCTTTTGTAGTATCACCATATAGAGTTGTTTTATCTAAAGCTAGTGATAGTGATATTGAATCCAACACTTTATCATCAAAAGTTAAGGCTTCTTCTGATCCAATACTTAATTGAGTATAAGTAGATGTTCTCGTATTGCCAATTTCTGTACCTTCATCTACATAACCAACTAAAAAGTTAGATCCATTTTTTGTATATAAAGAATCTTTGTAGTGTGTTTCGATTTCAATATCAAAAGTATCGACATATACCATTATTGCTTGATCATCGATTAAGTCACCACCAATGACGATACTTTGTAGCTCTGAACGTTCACAAGAAAAGCAAAAAATTACTACTAAAAATGAAATCGCTTTAATGTATAAATTTCTTTTATTCATCTGGAATAATTATCAGTTAAAAAGTGGGATTTTACAACCCCTCTTTTTCCATGACAATGGATTGTTTAAAATGGTTGAAAACCTAGTATAAATACGTGATGACAAAAATTGCAAATAATCTAGAAGTACACAAACAAAAAAGGCAGTCGTTTTTAATTCGACTGCCTTTTTTGATTAAAAATACTTAAAAAGCTATTTATTTAGCTAATCCAGTATATATATCATAATATGATTCAGCGTACTCTTCACCCTCAGGCTCTGTTTCTGTTAGTTTTTCCCCATAAGAAGATAAAACTTCTTCAACAGAATCATCAATAGATGGTGAACCTTTAGTTACCTTATCTGCATATTCTGATCCAATCTTAATAAAGCTATTATAATCCGCAGAAGATAAATCAGTCAACATTGAGTCATCAATGTCTAACATTTTTACTTTATTTGTCAATTGTTCATGATTGAATTTATGATCAAATTGCGTGTTGTATACTGTAAAGACAGTCTTCGCATTTTTGAACATAGGATCATTTTTATATGAAGTCTTTAAGTAAAGAGGAATAAAGCTTGTAAACCAGTCGTTACAATGAACAACATCTGGAGCCCAACCTAATTTCTTTACAGTTTCAATCACACCTTTACAGAAGAAAACTGCTCTATCATCATTATCAGAGAAGAATTCATCACTCTTTTTGTCTCTGAATACTGATTTTCTATGGAAATAGTCTTCGTTGTCTATAAAATATACTTGTAATTTAGCACTTTGAATTGAAGCTACTTTTATTGTTAGTGGCTTTTCGTCCTCACCTACGGCAATGTTCATTCCCGAAAGTCTTACTACCTCATGCAATCTGTTCTTACGCTCATTGATCAATCCAAATCTTGGAACCATAATTCTGATTTCCATTCCTCTTTCTTGCATCGACTGAGGAAGCTTCCTAACGTAGTCTGCTACTTCAGAAGTTTTCAAAAATGGATTTATCTCACTTGAGACATAAAGAATTTTTAATTTCGACATATTCTACCGTATTTACACCTTTTCTACGCAAAAGTACGGAAGAACTTACTTAAATTCAACTTAATTATATTAAACTAAGATAAATAGATACAGTTACTTAGTAATTTATTTTTAAAAAATCAACCCCTAAAATGAACGTTTTTAATACAGTTGGTACCTTAAAGGAATTTGTCAATAATTGCAAATTTTCTAAAAAAACGATCGGTTTTGTTCCAACAATGGGTGCATTACATGAAGGGCACTTAACCTTAATTCGTCAATCAAAGCAAAAAAATGATATAACCATTTGTAGTATTTTTGTCAATCCTACTCAATTTAATAACGCTATTGACTTAAAACATTATCCGATAAAACACGAAGAAGACATGGCTTTATTGGAAGCTGAAGGTTGTGATATTTTATTTCTTCCTTCTGTTGATGAAATGTATCCTACAGGAGTTGATAATAAAAGTATTGTAGGGTTTCAATTTGGAGAAATTGAAAAACAATTAGAAGGTGCATTTAGACCTGGACACTTCAATGGTGTTGGTATTGTTGTTAGTAAACTATTTCATATGGTAAATCCTGATTCAGCTTTTTTTGGTCTTAAAGATCTTCAGCAATTTCTAATTATTAGGAAAATGACCAAAGATTTATCTTTTGGAATTGAAATAGTTGGAGTTCCCACCGTAAGAGAAAGTGATGGTCTTGCAATGTCTTCTAGAAATTTGAGGTTAACTTCTGAAGAAAGAATGAAGGCACCATTCATTTATGAGATAATTTCTAAAATGAAAGAAAAGATTTCACAGCATCAATCTCCAAAGGAAGTTTTAGATTGGGGAATTCATAAATTTCAAAACAATACTTCTTTCCACTTAGAATATCTTGAAATCGTCAATACCACAGATTTGAAACCTGTAGATGATTATATCATACCTCCTTCTTATGCAATAGTAATTGCAGCTCATTTAGGAAAGGTAAGACTCATAGATAATTTATTAGTAGAATAAAGAAATTGATATAAAACAAAAAAGACTTCTCAATTTTACTTGAGAAGTCTTTTTTGTTGTAGGAAAGTCTAATTACTTAGAAATTTTTTCCGCATATTTCACAGCTTCATAAAGGTTAATTACACCTCCTGTAACTGATAATTCACCAAATTTTACATTTTCTGGCTCTTCATCTTCACCTAAATCATTGTATCCAGGTTTTAAAACTTCTTTAGCTTTTAAAGGTGTCACCGTTTTCATCAAAATCTTCTTGACTTGTGCAGCTGACAAGTTTGGATAGTAAGACATTAATACTGCAGCACAACCAGCCACAACTGGAGAAGCCATACTTGTACCGTTTAATGCTTGGTATTCAGAACCTGGCACTGTTGAGTAGATATTATATCCTGGAGCAAATAGATCAACATTCTTCTTTGCATAGTTTGAAAATGCCGCTGGCAATGTTTCATCAGTATGCCAAGTTGAAGCACCTACTTCGATCCAATTTCTAGCTGTACCGCCTTTTAGGTATTTATCCTTAGGGAAGTTTCTTTCTGTATCAGTATCTTTATTGTCATTACCTGCTGCATGAACCAATAAAACACCTTTAGAATCTGCATATTTAACTGCTGCATCTACGTCCGCTTTATATGGAGAGTAAGGTTTACCAAAACTCATATTAATAATTTGAGCTCCATTATCAACTGCGTAACGGATAGAATTCGCAACGTCTTTGTCTCTTTCATCACCATTAGGAACAGTTCTAACAACCATGATTTCAACATTATCAGCAACACCATCCATACCGATGTCATTACCTCTTACAGCTCCAATAATACCAGCAACATGAGTACCATGCATTGCATCAGGACCAACTACACTGTTATTACCATAATATTTTTCTTTTTTGTTATTGATATCATCACCAACAATCTCACGAGAATTAAAATCAGGGTTGTAATTATACTCTACTTGATCATTGAAGTAATCAACACCTTCTTGAATTCTTTCCTCAGTAACTCCTCGGCTCATCATGCTAACAACAACCTCTTTCATACCCACAAGAACTTCATCTTGTGATTCTAAAGATTCTAATGCACCTAAAAGTTCATCTTCTGATTCTAAATCAAAGTAAGCTACAAATAATGCTTTTCCTCTTTTGAATTGGTGAAGCAACATTTGGTAGTTTTGAAGATTCTCTTGAGCAGTAGTTAACCCAGACTCGAAATCTTCTTTTACCTCTAACCAAAGAGCATAATCTTTCTTTTCTGCTTTAGTAATATCGTCTTCTGATTTACCATCAAATTGTTTACTCAAAGTACCATATAGACGTGCAACTTCAAGGTTTTCTTCATTTACGAAAGAACCATCTTTACCACCGATGAAATCCCAACCGTTTACATCATCAATGTAACCGTTATTATCATCGTCTTTTCCATTTCCAGCAATCTCTTTAGAGTTTACCCAAATAACTGGTTTAAGATCTTCATGGTCTATATCAATCCCGCTATCAATAACAGCTACAACGACTTTTTTAGCTTTTTTTCCTTTTAAGATTTCTTTGTAAGCTCTTTCTGTTCCAACTCCATATACACTATCAGTAGCATAATCAAGGTTAAACCAATTTTCAGGAGCTCCTTTTAATGGGTCTTGGGCAGTAGCAGTAGTTGCTAATCCAAATTGTGCAGTCATTGCACCTGCAATTAGGATCGATTTTAACTTATTTGTCATTTTAAAAATAATCGAAATTTAAAAATTGTTTTGATGTTAATTTCGTTTCGGCCACACAGAGGAAAGAATATTCCTAATGAGTAACACGAGGCCAATTACTATCAAAGCAGAGAGTATATTGCTCATTTGAATTCCAACGAATTCAAAAAGTTTTGGCAATGTAACAAAAAGTGTAGCGAAAATAAAACCTAAACCAAGATCAATGAACATCTTTTCTTTGTCAGAAAACTCAGTAAGGTTCTTTTTTTTACATATTGGACATTTTGACTTATCCAATCGAAAACCATAGAGCAAAAGATGTTGCCACTTATATTTTTTACAAGTGACAACTTCTTTTGGTTTATAAAATCCTTTTTTTCGTTGACTCATAATTAAGCAAGAGCTACGTCTAAAGATTTTTCTATTGCTGAAAGAATGTGTTTTAGATTTTCTTCTGTTAAAGCAGTTGACATAAACCAACTTTCATATTGTGATGGTGGTAAATAAACCCCATTATCTAACATTGCATGGAAGAATTTACCAAACTTTTCAGTGTCTGTTGTTTGGGCATCAGCAAAATTATTCACTCCTTTATCTGTAAAGAAAATACAGATCATTGATCCTAATAATGTTACATTATAAGGCAAGCTTTTTTCTTCTAAGATTTTTTGAATACCTTCTGCTAAAAATTTACCCTTTTCTTCTAATTCTGTATAGACTTCTGGATGCTCATTTAAATGACGTAGCATTGTTAAGCCTGCAGCCATGGCAACTGGATTACCTGATAATGTTCCTGCTTGATAAACAGGTCCTGCAGGAGCTACATACTCCATAATTTCTTTTTTACCACCATAAGCACCTACTGGCATACCACCACCGATGATTTTACCTAAGGTAGTCATATCTGGTTTAACATTAAATACTTCCTGAGCACCACCTTTTGCTAACCTGAAGCCTGTCATCACTTCATCGAAGATCAATACAATACCTTCTCTATCACAGATATCTCTCAGTTTTTGTAAATAATTATCTTTTGGTATTACTAAGCCCATGTTACCAGGAACTGGCTCAATGATAAGTGCTGCAATTTCATCTTTATTTTCAGAAACTAGTTTTTCAATTGCATCTACATCATTATATGGTGCTAGCAATGTATCTTTTGCTGTTCCTTCTGTAACACCAGGGCTATTTGGTACACCCATTGTGACCGCTCCACTACCTGCTGCAATCAAGAAAGAATCACCATGACCATGATAACAACCTTCAATTTTGATAAACTTATCTCTTCCTGTATAACCTCTAGCTACTCTGATAGCAGACATTGTTGCTTCAGTACCAGAGTTAACCATTCTAACTTTTTCAATTGAAGGAACCATTTCGCAGATTAGCTCTGCAATTTCAATTTCTTTAGCTGTTGGTGCTCCGAATGAAAGTGAATCACTTACAGCATTTTTTACAGCTGAAGTAATTTCAGGATTGGCATGACCCAAAATCATTGGACCCCATGAATTAATTAATTCAATGTATTTATTATCATTTTCATCGATCATGTAGGCTCCCTCAGCTCCTTTTATAAATAATGGAGTTCCTCCTACTGATTTAAATGCTCTCACAGGTGAATTTACACCTCCGGGGATACTATTTTGAGCTTTTGAAAACAAAGCTACGCTTTCACTGTTGTTCACGATAAAAAGGTTTGTTATTTTGTAATAGTACAAAGTTAATTAAACCGATGACAATAGTAAAATATAGTATTAATAGTATCTAATTGTTGATATTTATTCGAAAAATAAAAAAGAAACCCCCGAAAATCAGAGGTTCCTTCCACTTTAATAAACTAAACTAACAAACAAACTTCGGTTATGAAATTAACATACATTTATTAAAATACCTAAACAATATGAGTGAAATTTTAAAAAAAATAGAATTATCTTATATCAACTTTATTTTGTCTAATAATCGACGTCCAAAATCGATTAATGAGCTAATTCCAAATGAGTTAGAAGAGAATAAAAGTGAGATAACTGAAACGTTTAAAGATCTAGATTTAATAGAAACTAGAATTTGGGAAAGTGGAATACAAACCGCTATCTCTCATTCTGAAAATGATCCAAATTATGATGAGTATACTGTTAGAGAAAAGTTGTTATCTTTTTTCTATAATTACATTGAAGTAATCAAAAAGGATGAAGCTTTTTATAAATACACTTCAAACATTCATTCCCCTTTCGAGTTATCTATAATGAATGATCGAACAACTTTTCTCAAAAATGTGTTTTTAAAAAGTATTCAGAAAGTTATTCAAGAAGGAATTGATACTGGTGAAATTGCCGATAGATATTTCATATCAAACTACTACAGTGATATTGTATTCTATCAATCTATATTCATCGTTAAATTTAGTTTGTCTGATGATTCTAATGAAAAAGAAAAGACAGACGAAGCAATTGAAAAGAGTGTAAATGCAATTATGGATTTGCTTGAACCTAATTTTACAGATTCAGCCTTCCTTTTTGCAAAGTTTTTATTTCAGAAGTAAGTTATGAGTGACGTTAAAAATAAAATCCAAAAAAGTATACCATCTACAAGAACACAAAGGGTAAGTAAATTTGTGAAAGTAGGTGCCAAAGTAAGTTCAAATTACTTAAAGCACTACGCAAAAAGTGTTCTGGATTCAAATTATGATAGAAAAGCAGAATTAGATCAAGAAAATGCAAATGATGTATATGAAGCTTTGAGTGAATTAAAAGGTAGTGCTTTAAAAGTAGCTCAAATGATGAGTATGGATAAGAACTTACTTCCTCAAGCTTATGTGGATCAATTTCAAATGTCACAGTATTCAGCTCCTCCCCTTTCATTGCCTTTAGTGAATAAAACATTCATGAAGGCTTTTGGTAAGGCTCCATACGATATATTTGATACTTTCTCAAAAGAAGCTGTAAATGCAGCTTCCATAGGTCAAGTTCATTTGGCTACAATAGGCGATAAAAAGTATGCAGTTAAAGTACAATATCCTGGTGTCGCTGAAAGTGTAAGCTCTGATCTGAAGCTAGTAAAACCTATTGCTGTTAGGATGATTGGTTTGAAAGAAAAGGATGTTGAGCATTATATGGAAGAGGTTGAAATAATGCTTCTTTCAGAAACAGATTATGAATTGGAATTAGAACGTTCTGTAAAAATTTCAAAAGCTTGTGAACATATCTCCAACATTCATTTCCCCAACTACTACCCTGAATATTCTTCCAAAAAGATATTAACTATGGATTGGCTTGAAGGGATGCATTTAAATGAGTTTATCGAAACAAATCCAAGTCAAGAAGTTAGAAATCAAATTGGTCAAGCTTTATGGGATTTTTATGATTTCCAAATACACAAAATGAAAGAAGTTCATGCTGACCCTCATCCCGGTAATTTCCTTATGAAAGAAGATGGCAGTATGGGTATTATCGATTTTGGATGTGTAAAAGAGATTCCTGAAGTTTTTTACACCAATTATTTTGAGTTAATGAGAGGTGAAAATTTATCTGATCCAGAGAAACGTAAAGTTGTGTTCAGTAATATGAACTTCATTTATGATGATGACTCTCAAGATGAAAAAGATAAACTTGATAAGCTTTTTACATCAATGATAAATATCCTTTCAAAACCCTTTCAGAATGATCGTTTTGATTTTGGTCAAAAAGAATATTTTGACGAGATAGCAGCCTTAGCGGATGATCAAGAAAATCAAAAGTTATTAAGGAGTTCAAAAAAACCACGTGGATTGAGAGATGGTCTATATGTCAACAGAACATATTTTGGGCTATACTCTATGCTTCACGAGTTGAATGCTGAAATTTCAACTAAATCATATTTCTTTGATTAAAACAAGTCAACATTCTTATCACTTGCAATTGCTTCAGATAAGTTATCAATATATTTGTTGAAACCAGTGTCATATTCTTGCAAAATCATTCTAATTGATGTAAGTCTTGACAACTTATGATCAATGCTTAATGCTTTTGAAGTTGTTAATTCCCTAATCTCTTGAATTAATTCTTGATGATGAATTGTATCAAAATACTTATATGAGGTACTATTTTCCTTTAATAAATATTTTTTTAAAACATTAATAAGATCATTACGATCAAGTGGTTTTGTAAGATAATTATTAATTCCTACTGAAAAAGCCTTGAATCTCTTATCCCAAAAAGCATCTGCAGTTAATGCAACAATAGGCGTTTCTATACCTTTTTCCCTAACTATTTCTGAAGCTTCTATACCTCCTAAAACTGGCATATGAAGATCCATTAATATAAGATCGTATTTCTTTTCTAAAATTAAATCAACAGCCTCTTGACCGTTTTCTGCAATTTCAATGGCTAAAGAAAGTTGTTTAAATAATGCTTTCATCATAAACTGATTCATCTTATTATCTTCAACAACGAGAACTTTTGAATCCGTTTCAAAACTAACATCACCTACTCTACCATTATTTTCCAAAGAATGTGCTTCCTCTAGCACTAATAAAGGTAATTGAACAATAAAAGTGGCCCCTTCCCCTTCTATACTATAGACTTTAATTTGTCCCTTTAGCATTTCTACTAACTTCTTTGTTATGGCTAATCCTAACCCTGTTCCTCCATATTGTCTTGTCACAGAATTATCAGCCTGTTCAAATGAATCAAAGATTACATCTATTCTATCCTCAGAGATACCTATTCCTTTATCCTTTACTGAAAGTTGTAAACATTCTTCATTGGATGAAATAACAATGTTTATTTCAGTATCTTTTTTAGTGAACTTTATTGCATTACTCAATAAATTTGTTAGAATTTGTCTAAACTTAGTACTATCTGTTACAATCTTATCAGGTACATTATTATCAATTTCATAAGATAAAGATACATTCTTTTCTTGAGCTGAAGGCGTATGAATTTTTGTAGTTAGATTAATAAAACTTCTTAGATCCATTGTCTCTAAAAAGATTTGCATCTTTCCAGCATCAATTCTAGAATAATCCAGAATATTATTAATCAATTCAGATAAATATTCACCATTGAAATAAATATATTTTAGCTGTTCAATAAATTCATCTGATAAGTTTTCTGAGGAAGATTTTCTATAAAGAATATTACTTAATCCAATAATCGCATTTAATGGAGACCTTATTTCATGGGAAATATTGGCTAAGAACATACTTTTTGCCTTATTAGATTCTTCTGCTGAGTTCCTAGCTTTTTCTAATTCTATCTCAACACTTTTTTGATGTGTTAAATTCCAACACACTCCATGCATTTCATAAGTACCATTTTCAAACCTTGAGCGTCCATAAATTTGGATATATTGTTCTCCTCTTAAACTATGATGAATCTTAACTGATAGATTTATATTATGTAACTCTCCAATTAAAATCTTCTTAAATAGACTAATTACATAAGCTCTATCTTCTTTATCGACAGTATTCAAAACTTGTTTAATAAGATTATCCTTATTGAATTCGTGAATACCAAAGAGCTTACTGATCTTTCTATCCCATGAAAATTTCTCAGAAGATGTAAAAGACCAAGTTCCAATATTAGCTGCATTTAATGCCAGGTCTAACTTTACTTGTTGTTGATCTAATTCGTATGTTCTTTCTCTTACTTTTTGTTCTAATGAACTATTTAGATTTTTAATTTCAATTTCATTTTTCCTCTTTTCTGTTATATCTAAGTTATAAACTGCGATAGCATATACTTCTTTATTAGAATTAATCAGAGGAGAAAAAACGGATTGTAGTACTAATCCATTTTCAAATTGAAATTCTGATTCTAAGGTTTCACCATTTGTAAAACCTTGTTGTAATGGATCGAAAAATCTTTCGAAGAAATCTTTATATATTGACTCTTGTATACAGATATTTTCATTAATATTAATATTAAAGGTCTCTTCTAGTAGTTTCTTAAATTTTGAATTAAAAGAGATCAGATTAAAATCTAGCCCTATTGAAAAGATATAATTTTTAGAGCTTTCAATTAATACTTTTGTTTGTTTATGAGCTTCTAATAATGCTTTTTCTGCTTCATATTGCTCGGTACTATTTTCAATAAAAACGATTTCTTGAACATCTTTATCATCTCCAATTTTCTCGCTTCTCAAAGTAAATATTTTCTCATCTGAGTTATAATATTTAACCTTTTCACCTTTTATCGAAATCTTTCCTTTAATTTCAAACAATTCTTCAATAGACATCCCGAGAAGATCATGCATCTCCAAACCTAACAATACAGTTGCTGTATCGTTTGCATCAATAATTGTATTATTAGTAATGACTAAAGCCCCTAAGTAGTTATAATGAAATAGTTGCTTGTATTTTCTTTCACTTCTTTTTAGGTTCTCTTGAGAGACAATATGTTCAGTAACATTTCTAACTACTACAGAAACTCCTATTGTTTCTCCTAAATTATTAATAGGATTGTATGTCGCTTCAAAATAAGCTCTCGTAAAGTTATCCTCATCGCCGTAAGAGCGAATAACAGAATAATTTTCTCCTTTTAAAGCCCTTCTTATATCTTGTTCAGCCACATCAGCATCATCATTGACCCTCATGTAATCTAGAATATTCTTTCCTAATTCAATTTTCTGACCATAAACAGATTTCATTGTTTCAACGTGTGCATTATTAAATGCTAGATAATTGAATGACTTGTCAACAGAAAAAATTACATCAGGTGAGTGTTCCATCAGTAAATTCAACATTCTTAAATTTCTTATTTCCTTCTGAACGGTCTTTTTCTGATGCTTAAGTGACCTAAAATAAAAAATGATCAGTAATGCTACAAGGCCTACTGAGAAGGATAATAAAATGGCAAATAAGAATGAATTAATATACATAGATGGTCGCTAAAAAAATCACCCCATCATAATAATATCGATGGAATTAAGAATGTAATTAATAAGAATAGCCCTAAAATAATAATAATTCTTGATAAAGTAGGATTAATATCCATTTCAACTTTATGATTCCTTTTATACATGAAATAAGGTATTTTCATGTAATAGACGAGGGATATTGCCGTATTTAATAAACCTAAAAATAATGCTACTAGATAGATAAAATCCTTATTTTGATTATACAATTCCCAAAGAGAAGTGAAAATCAATAATTTACCCATAAAACCTGCTAAAGGAGGTAAACCAATTAAGGATACGACTACTAAAACAATTGCAGGGCCCCATATTTTTGCATTGCTTGACCAGCCAATACCTTCTAAGTCCTCTAAATTATCTGAAGACTTAACTCTTTCTAACTCACCAATAAAATAGAATATGGCAAAATTTGCAATAACATATACCCACAAAAAGTAAAACAAAGCATTCATTGCGATTTCACCCTTGTTAAGAATGGCTACAATGAAAAATCCTGCATTGGCAATTGAACTATATCCCATTAACCTTCTCAAGCTTTTTTGATACAAAGCTGCAAGGTTACCTACAAACATAGAAACAGTTGCTATAACCAAAATAAAATAAGGCAGAAAATCTTGTTGAATTAAATCTAACTCATAAAAGAACCTATACAAGAATACTGTCGCACCAACCTTAGGAACCGTAGAGAAAAAAGCAACAGCTTCTATAGGGGCAGATTGATAAACATCAGGAACCCAAATATGCATTGGAAAACCTCCTAATTTAAACAACAAGCCCATCATAGTAAGAATAATTCCGACAGTAAAAAGTAAAGATGAATGTGTTGTTCCTTCTGCTATTCCTTGCAAATCTACTGCTGTTGATAAGCCATATAAAATAGAAACACCATATATAGTAATTGATGTTGCTACTGCTCCAAATAAAAAGTACCTAACAGCAGCCTCAATACTTTTCTTATCACCCTTAAATGCAGTTAGAAGATAAGAAGGTAAAGACATTAATTCTAAAGCAAGAATAGCAACGATAAAATCATTCGCCATTGTCATTACGTGAGCACCTAGAAGAATTCCTAATGATAGAATTATCCACTCACTTTCTCCTGAAAGTTTAGTTCGTGTTTTAGGTTGAAAACCTGTATTGATGTATAACTGAATATACAATAAAAGTACACCAACATCTTCTAGAATACGTAATTTGATACTCCAAGAATCTTGTACTAATGCAAATAACATCAATTTAATTTGTGCCGCTTCAGTAAAAAGGGAAAGATAAACAATATCGAAAATTACACCTATTACAGCTATAATATAGAGAACTTTTTTTTCTATTTTCCCTACAAATAAATCTGCAATAAGAATAAAAATTAATAGGACTGCAATCCAAACTTCTGAGAAGATAAAAGGGATGCTTTCTATGATATCATTTAATTTCGATAATAAACCTTGTTCCATATCAAATACCCCTTCTTAAGCCCCAACAATAACTTTTATATACTCTAAACCGACATAGTTTGTAAACTCTACAAAAACGGTTACACTTCCTTCGATTAGATTAATTAGTAATTTAGGGTAAACACCTAAAATTAATGTAATGATCGCTAAAGGAGACAACATGATTAATTCTCTTGAAGTTAAATCCTTTAATTTTTCTTTTACAGACTCATCTTTTAAATAGAACTTACCAAGGAAAATTCTTTGCATTGCCCATAAGTAATATGCTGCACTTAATACTAAACCTAAAGTAGCCACAATTGTCATCCATCTTGGAATTAAGTTATTAACAGCAGAAGAATTAAATGCCCCTAAAAAGACGAATAATTCAGCCATAAAACCTGAAAAACCTGGTAAACCTAAAGAGGCGAAAAAAGCAATTGTAGCTAACATAGTATATCTCGGCATTTTCGAAGATAAACCACTATAATTTTCTATTTCTAAATTACCAGTTCTATAATACAAGACACCTGCAATTAAGAAAAGTGCTGCCGAAATAATTCCATGAGAGAACATCTGAAAGATAGCACCTGAAATACCTTCAGCAGTCAATGATGCAATACCTAACATTACAAATCCCATATGAGACACAGAAGAATAGGCAATCATCCTCTTTAGATTATGTGTCCCCAAGGCAACAAAAGCTCCATACAATATTGAGATTACTCCTCCTAGAGCGATATACCATGCAAAATGATGTGCCCCGTCAGGGAAGATAGAGTAAGCGATTCTTAACATTCCATAACCACCAATTTTCAATAAAATCCCAGCTAAAACCACTGAAATGGAAGTTGGTGCTTCAACGTGTGCATCTGGAAGCCATGTATGTAGAGGTACAACTGGCAACTTAATTGCAAACCCAGTAAATACCATTAAGAATGCCACAAATCGAACATGAGTACCAAATAACATCGCTCCTGAATCAAGGGAGAGAATAGCGTTTGGGATATAATTCGAAGCATCCATCATATGGATTAATGAAAAAGTTCTTACTAAGTTGGACTGTTCTATTTTACCAGAAACAAGAAGTACATGTACCTGGTCTAAGATAGCCGGAGTTACATTTTGAACTGAATCAACAAGACCTACCTGAACTGCTGTAGCATATGGATCAATAACTGACGCTGCTAAAGCAATCATAATTACCAAAATAAATATTGATCCAACTAAAGTATAAATAAAGAATTTTATAGAGGCATATTCACTATTCTTTCCTCCCCAAATACCAATTAAGAAGTACATAGGAAGAAGCATAAATTCAAAGAATAAATAGAATAAGAAGAAATCAAGAGCTAGGAAACAACCCATAATTGTTCCACTTAACAATAAATAGAGAGAATAAAACCCTCTTCTTTTTTGGTTGATTTCTAGTGATGATATTGCTCCTATCAGCATTACTATTGCTGTTAGTAAAATCATTGAATTACTAAGTCCATCAATACCCAAAGAATAATCGGCTGATAGTTTACCAAAAGTTCCTAAGTTTAAAGTAATCCATTCTAAATTTTCAAGGTATTGAAACTTATCTAATGAAAGAATACCATTCATTTCATCGGATAAACCTACATAACCCAACATTAAATAAGAGGCCACCAACAACTGAAATGCATTGATAGCGATTGTAATTTTACCAAATTGAGGTTTTAAACTATTTGGCAATAATAAAATTACAAATGTTCCAAAAATTGGAGTAAATACTAATAATGTGAGCAATAACTGCGACATAATCAATCTATAAACTTTGTTAGTTACTAGTTATAAAAGTTTGATAATTCCAATGACCATAAATAAAAGTACTATTGACCAAGCGATCATACTCTGTACTCTTTCTCCTTGTGGTTTTCTGAAAACATCTCCCAAAAGTGATAAGAACTTTGTAAATAAAGTGACAGCACCATCTACAATCGCTCTATCAAACCAAGCTAAAACATGACCAAATACGACATTGGTTACAGCAAAAGCTTTTACAAAAAAATCAACTACTTTATCATCAAAACCTCTTGCAAATTCTGATGTATGTATCGTTGAATAAACAAAATATTCATCTGCATGAGGTATTTTTTCTAATTTTGAGGCGGTGAATAATGTTGCTGTAACTGAAAGATCATAACCTTTATCAACATATCCAAAATGGTAAGATAAGTTATAAAGAAATGATCTTTTTAGACTTTTCTTCATCTTATTAAAATACCCTTTGAAATAAACAAGGTAACCTAATAGAACACCTAAAAACACCATTGAAATAGATAACACAACCCCTAAAGTGTGAACTGACTCTGAATCTACATTTATCAGTTTCAAACCCTCTTGTAACCATGAGTGTGAAGTATCAAAAGGTGAAACAGTGTAGATAAACCACAAAGAAAAACCACTTAATACAACTATAGGGACATTCATTCTATAATTTACTTCTTTGGGTAACACAAGACAGTCCTTACACACTTTATGTTTAGAAATACCCAAATCACCAAAAAACACTTGATATAATAATCGAATAGAATAAAATGCAGTGATAGCCGCCCCAGAAAAACTAAGAATTGCAGTCGCTTTCCAATAAAATCCTTCTGTTGTTGCTTTAAGTAAATTAGATGCTAAAATTGCATCTTTTGATAAAAATCCTGAAGTAAATGGAAGGCCCATTAAACCTGATAAGCAGATAGAAAAACCAATAAAAGTAATTGGCATATATTTTTTAAGGCTCCCCATCCATCGGATATCTTGAGGATCAAAACCTTTACAAATATCACAAGATACTTGATGTATACTATGAATAATGGCGCCTGCTCCTAAAAACAACCCTGCCTTAAAAAATGCATGAGTCGTTAGATGGAAAATTGCTGCTTCAGGATCTCCAACACCAATTCCCAACATCATATATCCTAATTGTGATATTGTTGAATAAGCTAAGATTCTTTTAATATCGTATTGAGAAACAGCAGCAAAAGCACCTAAAAATGCTGTAATCGCTCCTACTAAACCAATAATTTGTAGAACTTCTTCTGGTAATAAGAAGAAGCACCTTGCTAATAAATAGATACCTGCAGCGACCATTGTTGCTGCGTGTATCAATGCTGATACAGGTGTTGGTCCCTGCATTGCATCAGGTAACCATACAGATAAAGGTAGTTGCGCAGATTTACCCATTGCAGCCATCATTAACCCAATACCGGCTAATAGCATAGGAAATGTCGTTAAATATTCAGGTCTTAGCAACTCTGACATTTCCTTAATACTTAATGTCCCGAATTGAGAATATAAAGCAGCAAGCGCTATCATTAAACCCGCATCACCTATTCTGTTGACAACAAAAGCCTTTTTTGCAGCCTTAATAGCTTCCTGTTTTTCTTTCCAAAAGCCTATTAGCATATACGAACAAAACCCTACCAATTCCCAGAATAAGTAAAGCATGATCAGGTTATCACTGACTAACACCCCAAACATGGAGAAAGTAAAGATATTTAGTAGCGTAAAATACTTTTTATATTGAGGGTCTCCCTGCATGTAAGCAGATGAGAAAATATGTACAGCTAGAGAAATAATAGATACCATGACCAATAATAGAGCACTATAGGTATCGATCTTAATTATTGTCTGAAAAGAAACTTCTCCAATAATAAACCATACGCCAGTAAAAGTTATTGGTGTGACAAACCATGCTTGATAAAAAAGACATAGATTACCAAGTAAACTAACACCAATTATTGAAGTAGCTATCTTATCGGCATATAGATTTCCTTTTTTAATAAAAAGTATAAGTGCTCCTAATAATGGAGCAAGTAGTGCAATCGAAGTTATAGTTTCTATAAAGTCCAAAAAGCTTGTTTATTAAATTCTATTCTTCGATGAGCTCATTTACATTATGCAAATCGACAGAACGGAAATATTGAAATAAGCGAATAATCAAAGCCAATGCAACACACACTTCTGCAGCGGCTATTACAATAATAAATATCGCAAAGACAGTTCCTTCACCTAGAGAGGGATCTCTATGAGTGAAAGCTACAAGATTAATATTTGCTGCGTTTAGCATAAGTTCTACACCCATCAAAGCTACAATTGCACTTCTTTTGGTAAGTGCGATTGCTAAACCAATGCTGAATAAAAATGCAGAACCTAACATATAATATGAAAATGGAATCATATCTTTTTGTTTGTTTCTAAGAACAAATATGACTCTATTATTAAGAGAATTCAAATAAAAGAAGGTATTCGTGCGAATATTTCTTCTTTCGGTTGATCACTAATTGTTATTTTATCAATTTTCATCCCTTTTTTTAAGAAATTTAATTTTGGGTGATGGTCAACAGCAATCATTCCAATAGGTGAACAAACACCATCAAAGTGTTTTGCAGTACTATTATCCAATACGACCATTAAACGGTCAGAAACATGATTTTCATCTGCTCCAACAAAAGAAAGAAAGCCATCATGATGAGGTTTTACATTATGATCTACTCTAGTTAAAGGTCTATCACTATAATTTATCATTTCATTCGTCGGAGCTATCTTAAAATGTCGATCATCTATCTTATATTGAATTTCCCAGTCATCAAAGACATTTTCCTCTACAAGTCTTTTAAACTTCTTTGCTGCAATAGGTACATCTTCCTTTGAAAATAAAAAAAAGTCAAATGCCTCACCATCTATAATAAATTCCGCTATCAGCATTCCTAGATCATTTTGTTCTAAAAAAGTAAAAATAAAAAAAGCCTGACAACATAAAGTCATCAGGCTTCAAATATATTTTTTATTCTTTAGTCTTGAACTAAGAATTTGAATCCAATACCGTGAACATTTAAGATTTCAATAGTAGGATCATCTTTTAAGTATTTTCTCAGACGAGACATGAATACATCTAAAGAACGACCTTTATAGTAATCATCATCTCCCCAAACTTCTTGTAAAATATACTCACGCTTAATTAATGAATTACGGTGACGATGTAAGAATCTTAATAATTCAGCTTCACGTGTAGTTAATTTTCTAGTATCGTCTCCAATACTCAATTTCTGATAAGGGAAATCTAAGATATAGTTACCAATGTTGATTTGGTGTGGATCATCTTCATTACCAACTTCTACTTTAGGCTCAGACTTTTGACGTTTTAAAATCACTTCTATACGAAGTAATAATTCTTCAACGTTAACAGGCTTAGTTACATAATCATCAGCACCAATTCTGAATGCTTTGATCTTGTCCTTAGGTAAGTTGTTTGAAGACATAAATAAGATCGGAATATATGGATCTTTAGCTCTAATTTCTTCTGCTAAAGTATAACCGTCTTTATGAGGCATCATCACATCCATGATAATTAAATCATAGTCTGCTTTCTCATATTCTTTCATGCCTTCCACTCCGTCTTCGGCATGGTTTACAGCGTAACCTCTGATGTCTAAGTATTTTTTAACAAGAGAGGCTATAATTCTATCATCCTCTACAAGAAGAATCTTTACTGCATCCATAGTATTTTTTTATATAAGTTTATGTAATGATGTATTTTGTTTCACTTTGTACAAAACAGATATACGCAATAACACTTGAGAAGTTTTAAATAACAAGTTTAAACAAATGTTAATTGCGTAAAAAATGTTATAATACAATTTATTCTTAGTGATATTCATCACTCTTCTTCATTGAAGAATATCATGTAATAATTCATATTTCGCTCAGAATCAAAGCCTTTTTCCACATTTTGCTCATTTCCGGAAATAGTGATATTAATCTTCTTATCTAATTTGATAATACTTTTAAATTCTTTCTTTGACTTACGAACAGCTTCTTTGGAAACTTTGAATTCGTCAAACATTGGAACTTCTTTTTTCTCCTGAAAATCGACTTTATACTCTTGAAAAGCCTCTATTGCTTCAGGTTCTTCAATCACATTATTTTCGAAATCGACTACATTAAACTCCTCTTTATCGTTAAAATACTTTAAAGAGCGATTTAATAAATCAATTTGAGCTGGTTTTTCAACAGCATGATCTTCGTTAAATACTTCTTCTACAAAACCAACACACATATCAAGGTAGTTTTTGGTATGGAAGAAATTATCCTCTCTTGCTTTTAGTTGAAGATAAGCTTCTTTCCAATATAATGCTTCGACTGACCTTGTAGGGCTATCTTTTAGCATCACTTTAAAACCTTTTTCTTCTTCACACTTAAAAATTAAACAGCCTTTATCTAACTTTTTTACACTTACACCTTCACTTTGTTCTAATTCAAAGTTTCCAATATCCGTTTTTTCTCCAACCTTAAGGAACATTTCTTTGTGCTCAGCTTTGAATAGACCAATAGCATCTACCACATCGCCATCCACAACGCAATCTCTAAGCATTGCTACAAAAAATTCACCTCCTTTAATTCTTGGATGTGTTGAAGCTTCATATAAAAGTTCAGCCATTTCTCTAGACCTTGTCATAAATTGTTCGAAGGGATTTGAGAAAATAGCCTCTGCAGCTATGAACATTTCATTTTCAGTAAAAGTTTCTTTTCCTTCAGGTGCATCAAAATGATACATAGGTCCTGGCTTGAAGGATTTCAAGAAATAATCCATTACTGATTTATATAAAGGGCTATGGTTTTCAATCTCAATTTCAAACTCAGCTAGCTCGATAGGTTCCTCCTGTGTTTTATTGCCAACTTTATGAATTACAAGCTGGGATAACTTAACATTCGATAGATCGAACGATTTTATTTTACTCATTTTCTAACTACTAGGATATTTTAAGAGTAGGTCCACCTTATTTGGAAACCCAAAAAACTCTCAATATTAACAAATCGAACTTACAATCTTTCATGGAGAAAACAAAAAAAATCCTATCAAGTATTAACAAAACATGATCATAGAATTGGAATTTTGTTTTACATCCCATTTTTTTGAACTTTAGCTAATAAAATTAGTTCAAAAGAGATTAATTAACGCATTTAAAATATTTATAAAATGGATCAAGAAAAGAAACCCGAAAATCAGATTAATATTGAATTAACTGATGATGTAGCAGAAGGTGTTTATGCAAATTTAGCAATGATTGCTCATTCAAATAGTGAATTTGTGATTGATTTTATCCGCATGATGCCTGGCGTTCCAAAAGCAAAAGTAAAATCAAGAATTATCCTTACTCCTGAACATGCTAAAAGATTATATATGGCATTACAGGACAACCTAAAGAAATATGAGGCACAGTTTGGTCCAATTGGTAAAACTGAAGAAGCTCCTAAATTTCCAATGAATTTTGGAATGACAAATACAGATCCACAATAAAGAAAAAGGGATGAAGTTGTTTAACCTCATCCCTTTTTTTAGCTAATCTTCAGTCCATTTTCAACCTGATGATCAGTTGTAAGTAATGTTACTCCGTCATCACCTAAACTACCTAAGACTAAACACTCTGATTTTATATTGGCAATTTGTTTTGGTGGAAAATTAATTACTGCAACAACTTGTTTACCAATCAAATCTACTGGTTTATATTTCTCGGTAATTTGTGCAGAGGATTTTTTGATACCCTCCTTCCCAAAATCAATTCTTAATTTAATAGCAGGTTTAATTGCTTCTTTAAAGTATTCAGCTTCAATTATTGTCCCTACTCTTAAATCTATTTTTGCAAAGTCACTCCAATTAATCATTTGTATAAAGTTAAAACACCTTTTTTACAGAACCATCTCTATGAAGTTTTGCTTCTATGGTCTTCATTACTTTAGCTCCATAAGTATTATTCTCACGGTATTTCATATTGACTTGAAGAAACTTCCCTTTTTCTGAAATTTCTGTTTTCACATGTTCAAAACTATTCGGATCATTCATTTCATTTTTTACATAGTCAACAAAAACAATGATTGCTCCTTCATCATCCAAGAGATCTTCTAATTCTGTCTTAAGTTTGATTTCTTCCTTAAGTTCCTCTTCTGTTTTGGGGTCAAAACCTTCATCAAGTTCTTCTAATTTATCTAAGGCATCATCAAATTCTTTCTCATTCATGAGTGCAATTGTTTCTTCGATGATTATTTCATTTTCTAATTCATATAACTTTTTAGATAATGATTCTAATTTTCGAGAATTATAAGTTGTATCTATTTTGGAATAGTAAGTCTTTGCCTTATCCAAATTTCTCTCTTTGATATATTTTTTAGCTTTATCATAGCTATCATTATTAAGAGAGGCTATCAGTTTATCATTGATTGTTTGAACTTCTTCTGGGTGATAATCTTGGTCAACAAGTTCAAGGTAATTTTGACAAGCTCCATACCACTTTTTAGAAAGTGCATTTTTAGCATTTGACAAAGCTGTAGCATTTAGCTCTTCTTTTAAAAGTAAAGTACTGTCTGGCTTATAATCCTCTGCAATAAGATTCAATTGTAATTTTGCTTGAGATAAACTTTCAACTTTACCTTGTTTTATAAACTTTTGAATCTGTACAAATCTAGATTCATCAAATTGAAGTGTATTTTTTATCTCCCCTGCAAAGAAAAAATAGATAAAACTACCTACAAAAAATAAGAGAGCTAGTCCTAGTGTATAAACAATAATCTTTTTCATTGAGAATGATATTTAGTTTGCTATGTTTATTAATCAAATTCTAAAATAATATATCTCAAAAAGGACTCCAATAAATTTCCCTTTTTTTCAGTAAATCTTCTTTATTTTTGAATAAATATTCACTTTAACTTTTTTTAACAGTGTCGAAATTCTAAATTTTTCTTCTAAAATTAAATTTTATTGGAAATGTTAATCACATAATTTTATTCTAACGTTAGTCATGTAATCTACATAAAATACAATTATTTATTAGTTAGTTAATATTATTAAACAAATATTATATAAATGTAAATAATTACACATAACACAGTGTAGTAGACTAAAACCCTCTCTATTAGCACTTTTCACCTTGGATAGTGATAAAAAAACACCTTATCTTTATATCATAAAGCAGCAATAAGAAATAGTTTTTGGGTTATTAAAGGAATTGAAAAGTCAGCGGTTATACTGTTGACTTTTTTTATTTTTAATCAAATTCATCATAACTAATTGCGTTCAAATTAAGTCCTGATGCTGGAGCTACATACCCCAATTGTGTTTTATTATCACTCGGTTTTAATGCTTCTTTAATATCATCTAAAGTCAATTCTCCTTTTCCTAGCATAATTAATGTACCCATCATCATTCTCACTTGATGTCTCATAAAACCTTTCCCATGTACATGTAAAATATAGCTTTTCTCAGGAAAGAAAGACGCCGTCATTTGATCATTTTCTTTAATTTCACAATAATCAATCTTACGAACTAAAGAGACACCCTCTTTAGGTTGTTTACAGAACCTCCCAAAATAATGTTCACCTTCATATAACTTGGCTCCTTCCTTCATTAAATCTAGATTCAAGTCAAAATTTAAGTTTGTCATAAAAGGTGCACAGAAAGGATGATTTTTTTCTCCGTATGAAAATAAATATTGATATTCTTTCGATTTTGAGCTTTGAATAATATTAAATTTATCATCCACTTTTTTTATCGATAATGCTCTAATATCATTTGGCAAGTTTTTATTGAATAATTCAAAAAATTCCTGTTCATCAAGTTCTTGCCATACAAAAAGTTCAAAAGCAGAATGGTTTGCAGAAACATAGGTATCCGTTCTACTTGTCCCTAAGGTTTTAAATTTAATCTCTCCTCCAAGCACAAAATTAATGGTCTTATTTATCATTCCTTGCACTGTCTTGAGCCCTGGCTGAACCATCCAACCATGAAAACGATAACCTATATATTGTACTTCAATAAGGTAATTGTGTCTTTGCTTTTTCACTATTTCTTTATTTTGGAACTGATCACCAAAGAAAACTGTAATTAGTTCGTATACTTTATTTAAATAATGGAATAATATGGTAAAATTAATAGATGGCCACGAAATCTTTGATACTTTATGGGAATTATATTTAGAAGCCTTCCCTCCTGCTGAAAGGAGATCTAAGAATCATTTAATAGAACTCATGAAAAAGGATAATTTTTTCTTTAATGGGATTGTTTATGAAGAAAAACAGGTCGGATTGGTGGGATATTGGGTTTTTGAAGATTTTATATATTTGGAATACCTAGCCATCAATGCAAGCAGTAGAGGTTCAGGTGCTGGAGGTAAATTTATACAGTTTTTCAAAGACAAATTTAAAGGAGAAAAGATAATATTGGAAGTTGAACACCCTATTGAAGATATTCAAAAAAGACGTGTTGGGTTTTATGAAAGATATGGATTTCATTTTAATGATGCTTCTTTTGTACAACCTCAAATAAATGAAAACACTTCACATGAAATTATTTTAAACATAATGTCCTCGCCACTAATGTTGACAAAAGCTGAATATGAGAAAGTAAAATCAACTTTATTCGAAAAAGTATATAAATAAAGGGCTATCTACATTCATAAATAGCCCCAAGATATATTTTCAAAAAAATCTTATTACAATTTAACAAGCACTCTTCCACTAATTTGACCTTTGAAGATTGCTTTAATCTTATCCTCCAAGCCATCTAATGTCACTTCTTCAGAAATTACGTCCAAAGTCGTTGGCATCCAATCTCTTCCAATATTTTCCCAAACTTTGATTCTTTCTTCTCTTGGGAAATTTTGTGAATCAATACCAATAAGACTTACTCCTCTTAAGATAAAAGGGAAAACATTAATTGGTAAATCAAAAGATGCTGCATTCCCACAACACGTTACTACACCCAATGGATTTGTACTTTTAATAGCAGTTGCCAAATAAACACCGCCGACTGTATCAATTACACCTGCATATTGAGGTTTTAAGATAGGTCTTTCACTACCTTCTAAAAATTCATCTCTTGTTAAAACCTTAGAGGCTCCAATTCCTTTAAGGTAGTCAACTTTATCTGCTTTACCTGTAACAGTGACTACTGAATAACCCAGTTTATTCAAAATACTTACGGCAATACTACCTACTCCACCTGTAGCACCAGTCACCAAAACATTACCATCTTGAGGAGTAACGTTATCCACTAATTTATAAACAGACATCGCTGCAGTAAGACCAGCTGTACCCATCATCATACTTGAGCGAGCGTCTAATCCTTTTGGCATTGGGATCACCCATTCAGATGGCACTTGAATATATTCAGAAAAACCTCCCCATGTATTCATTCCTAAATCATAACTCGTTACGATCACTTTATCACCTTCTTTGAAGTTTGAATCTTTACTAGAAACAACTACACCTGCAGCATCAATACCAGGTGTATGAGGGTAATTTTTAGTTACACCTGGCTTGCCAAGTGCTGATAAAGCATCTTTATAATTTAATGATGAATAGGCTACTTTAACGAGAACATCTCCTTCGGGTAAATCTTTTATATTTTTTGTTTGAATAGAAGTTTTGAATTTTTTATCTCCTATTTTCTCAGATACTAATGCTTTGAATTGATCCATTTCTAATGAGTTTAAATTAATTTTTGCTAAGGTAGAATAGTTAGCATTTGTATATGATGACTTAGATAGCCATTCTTAAGATTAAATATTAATAATAGTTAGGCAAATTATGGTATTGTTTAAGATCTATATTTTTTGGGATATTCATAAAACAACTCATTCCCTTTTCCTAATTTTTTCCATGAAACAGCCTCTGGAAATTCAATAGCTATTACACCTGAAGTTGGAATATTATCAAGGTAATCATCTGGAAGAAAATGATTGGTCAAGTCAGTAATTGCAGGGTTATGAAATACGAGCATAATTGTATTCAGATGATTGTCAAAATCCTTAATCATATCTATTATTTCATCGTAAAAGGCTTCATAAAAGTCTTTTTCAAAGTGTAAAGGCTTCGATAGCGTTTCTGCTACTTTTTCCGCTGTTTTCTTTGTTCTTTTAGCAGGAGAACTAATTATCAACTCTGGTTTAATAGCTTTTTCGAATAAGATATTTGATATCGTGACAATATCTTTCTTACCTCTTGTATTTAATGGGCGATCAAAATCAGAAATTATTGGATTTTTCCAACTTGATTTCCCATGTCGCATTAATATTAACCGCTTCAACTTTTCTTAATCTTAATTTTGTTCTAAATTACTTCTGAATTTCTTATAAAAAAACTCGATAGGCGTTATATTTGATATTGTTTACCAAGTTTTAATATCTTGGTCAATAGAATCTTCTTTAATCCCAATTATGATCAATAAATTATTGTTATCATAGTTCTCGATCTAACTACATGTTAGTTTCTGTCTGTAAATCTTAAAATCAATCTGTTCAATTGGCAAAATTATATAAATACCTTTCTCCTTTACTTGTCTTACTTTTTTTAAGTAGCACTGCTTCTTTTGGACAAATAGAAACTCCAAAATATGTCAATGAATATTTGGCTATTGGAGTGGGAGCCAGAGCATTAGCAATGGGTAATTCTCAAACTGAATTGGTTGATGATGCTACTGCAGGTTATTGGAATCCAGCGGGTTTGCTCAACTTAGAAGATAAATATTCTGTTTCACTTATGCATGCAGAGTATTTTGCAGGTATTGCAAACTATGATTTTATAGGTTTTGCGACTAAAATAGATGATCAATCTGCTTTAGGAATTTCTGCAATAAGATTTGGTGTTGATGATATTCCAGACACGCGTTATCTTTTTGATCCAAATGGTTCTTTAAATTGGGATAATATCAAAAGTTTCTCCGCTTCTGATTATGCATTCATCTTCTCATATGCGAGACAATTCCCACATCTTCCAAACTTACAATTTGGAGCAAATGCAAAAGTTATTTACAGAAACGCAGGTCAATTTGCTAATGCATGGGGTTTTGGTCTTGATGTAGGTTTACAATGGGCAAAAAACTCTTGGAAAGTAGGAGTCACAGCAAAAGATCTAACAGGTACATATAATTTCTGGACTTATAACCCTACAACTTTTTATGATGTTTTCGCAGCTACAGGTAATACTATTCCTGACAATTCAGTAGAAGTAGCCACACCAAGATTAATAATTGGTGGAGCAAAAAGTTTCTCTCTATGGAAGGAAAGTCAATTAGAAGATGCTGAAGAATTAATTGGTTTACTGATTTCAATCGGGGCTGACTTAACTTTTGATGGACAAAGAAATACTTTAGTCAAATCAAATGTAATGAGTTTAGATCCTCATGCTGGTGCTGAAGTTCATTATAAAAAAATGATCTTTTTAAGAGGTGGGATTTCTCAATTTCAATATATTACAGAATTTGACGGGAGTGAAACACTCACATTCTTACCTAGTTTTGGAGCTGGTTTAGCATTCAAAGGATTTACAGTCGATTACGCCCTAACTAATATAGGAGATGTATCTACAGCTTCGTTATACTCTCATATTTTTAGTTTAAAAGTGAATTTTGGACATTCTATAAAACGCTCCGTAAATACCCCTAAGAGTGATAAATATTACTAATTAGTTAATATGCAGAGAGTTTAATCTATAAAATTGGTATATTTTACGTTTATTTATTAATATGCCGTATCAATAGTTTTTTATTGCACTATTTTTTACAGCTAAATGAACTCTGCTTTTTTACTTTATACCTATATAATCCGACTTACTTTACTTACAATTGGATTAGCAACTACTTCCTTATGCTTTGCTCAAAGCAAGGATGTAAGCGGGGCTCGTCTTGTCTATAAAATTGATAGTGATAATCCATTAAGATCACTTTATGATGTAAATAATTTACTTACTATTGACCCCAAAAATGTAGATGCATTGTTTATTCGTGGAAGGATAAAAACAGAGATGGGGGCTTACAAAAACGCACAAACTGATTTCACGAACGCAATAAAACTTAGTAAAGATGACGACCAAAGTGAGATTTACTATGAAAGAGGTATCTCCTACTACAAGGAAAATGATTTTTTAAATGCTATCTCAGATTTTGATAGTGTATTAGTATATCATCCTAATCATCTAGATGCCTTATGGAAAAAAGCACAAGCCTATTACTTTATTGGGGCACATGAAGAAACCATTAATACGTTAGACACTATTACATTAATTCACCCTGATGATCCTATTATTTGGCATGACTTGGGCACTTTATATTATAAAAATAATCAATTAACAAAAGCGAAAAATTGCTTTACAAAATCTTTAATTTTAGATCCAGAACTGTCAATCTCTTATAATCATAGAGGAATTATTTATGAAAATCTTGAAGAATATTCATTAGCAATTGATGATTTTACCAGAGCTATTCAATACGACAGTACATATATTGATGCCTATAACAATAGAGGTTTATTAATGATGTTATATGAGGATTACGAAAAAGCTGAATACGACTTTTCTTCTGCTATTTTACATAGTGGAGACACTGCCAAAGAAGCCCTTAATAATAGAGCTCTAGCAAGATGTGTACAAGGCAAATATGAAGATAGCCTTCTAGATATTAATTTATTAATTGATCGATACCCTTTTTATTCAAAAGCATATTTGACAAGAGGAAATATCAAAGAATACATGCACGATGATAGAGGTGCTTGTACTGATTGGCAAAAAGCTGCAGATCTTGGAGATTTAATTGGCATTAAATACACTCAAACAGCTTGTCATTAACCTATTATTTATGAAAAATTACTTTTTAAGCTTAGTATTATTATTTTTTATCCATCAATTATACGGACAGGAAGAAATAACTGAACAACAAACAGATAATTTAGTCTCACTTACTGAAGAGGATATGTCTTTTGTTCGTCAATTAGTTAATCTAGGTGATAGTTTATTTTTTGAATTAGAACAACCTGATGAGGCATTTAAATATTATCTAGGTGCTTATGATTACTTCATCAACGATGCTGATTTGAACATGAAAATTGGACAATGTTATCTTGCGTCTGTTACTGAAGAAAAATCCGCTGCAATTCCTTTTCTTAAAAAGGCAATTAATCTTGGTTTATATCAAAAAAAACCTGAATTATACTACTTGTTAGGTCAAGCCCATCATTTTGATGAAGATTGGGATAATGCATTAAAATATTATCAGAAAGCGTTAGTTTCTTTAAAAATTGACCAACACAAAGAAATCAACAAAAAGATAGATGAAGTTAACTTTGGTAAAGAAGCTTATGATAATCCTCAAAAAAATATCATTGTTCGTAATCTAGGACCTTTAGTGAATTCGAAATATTCAGATTTTTGTCCGCTTGTTGATGCTGTAGAAAATGATTTGTTTTTCACGAGTAGAAGACACGAATTTAGATCTGACAACCCTGATATTAGAACACATCTTTCTGAAAATATATACTTTTCACATCGTAGAGATTATAAAACGTGGGAACACCCAGCTCCTCTATCAGAACCTTTAAATAATGAAGATCATCATACCGCAACTGTTTCAATTTCTATGGATGGAAGTGAAATGATTATTTATAGAACTGGTGATTTATATATTTCATATCATAATGATTCACTTTGGTCAAAGCCTAAAAAACTTCCTAATACTATTAATAGTGTATATGTAGAAACTTCAGCATGTTTAAATTACACGATGGACACACTTTACTTTGTCAGCAGTAATGAGGAGCAATCTATTGGAGGTCTTGATATTTTTATGTCAATAAAAAATAAAGACGGAAAATGGTCCAAAGCAAAATCATTGGGAGATGTTGTAAATACAGAGTATGATGAAGAAGGCGTTGCCTTATCAAAAGATGGCAATACGCTATATTTTAGCTCTAGAGGTCACAATTCTATGGGAGGATACGATGTCTTTAAAACGACGAAGGACTTTCAAGGTAATTGGGGAAAACCTATCAACTTAGGTGCTCCAATTAATTCTCCTCATGATGATGTATATTTCATGATGAGAGCCAATGGTCGACATGCCTATTATTCTTCATCTAGAAAAGGAGGGTATGGTGAAAAAGATATTTATAGAATTACGATTATTGATAGAACGAAAGGACTTTCTTTGGCAAAAAAAGAAATTGATTTTTTATTACTCGATAAAGACTCATTAAATATGACTGATGATCCAATTCATATTGACCACCTAAAAGAAGTAAGAGAAACAACTCTAAATGCTACGGTAGATATGTTGAAGACAATTTTCAAAGTTTCTACGCAACAAATTGAATAATAAAGAATTATTTTGATTTAAAAAGTGGTGTGTAATTATGAATCTGTTATTTTTGCATCTCAAATTAACAAATTATGATTTACATCAACAGAAGAGAGTTCTTTAATGCAGCGCATAAGCTGTATAATCCAAAGTGGACAAAAGAACAAAATGAAGATTTCTTTGGTCCTTGTGCAAATGAAAACTGGCACGGACATAACTTCGAAATGCTTGTTACAGTAAAAGGTGAGCCAGATCCAGATACTGGATATGTAATGAATATGAAGGATTTAGGCAGAATCATGAAAGAAGAAATTGTCGATAAAGTAGATCACAAAAATTTAAATATGGATGTGGACTTCTTAAAAGACAAAATGACTAGCTGTGAAACATTAGCAATGGAATTCTGGAAAATTCTTGCTCCAAAAATCAAAGAGTTTGCTCCTAATGCTGAACTGCATTGTATCGAACTACATGAAACAAGAAAGAACTTTGTACAATATTACGGTGAATAATTAGAAGTACAATAAGGATATTTCCATAAAGGATGCTTTAAATAAGTATCCTTTTTTTATTTTTGTCCAAAGAAACATTTTCAACATACCTTCAACAGATGAAATACTATTTAATAGCAGGAGAAAAATCAGGAGATTTACATGCTTCTAATTTAATGAAAGAGATTCTTCTTAATGATCCAGAAGCTGAATTCAGGTTTTGGGGTGGAGAAGAAATGCAAAAAGTTGGAGGGACGATGATTCATCATTATTCCGAAATTTCATTTATGGGTTTTCTGGAAGTCGCTAAAAATTTGTTAACGATCAGAAGATACATGAATGAGTGTAAGAAGGATATTTTATGTTGGAAACCTGACGTTGTCATTCTTGTTGATTTCTCTGGCTTTAATTTAAAGATTGCAAAATATGTGAAGCCAAGAGGAACAAAAGTATTCTACTACATTTCACCTAAAGTTTGGGCATGGAATCAAAGCCGTGCAAAAAGAATTAGAAAATTAGTGGATCGTATGTTTGTGATCATGCACTTTGAAAAGGCATTTTATAAAAAGTACGACTATGATGTTGATTATGTAGGAAATCCTCTATTTGACGCCATTAAGCAATTCAATCCCTCTCCTACTTTCTTTGAGGATAATGGATTAGATAAAAATAAAAAAATCATTGCAATTCTTCCTGGAAGTAGATTTCAAGAAGTTTCTGCAATTATGAATACAATGCTTACTATTATACCTAAATATAATAAAAATGAATTTCAATTTATCGTTGCAGGTGTGGAGCATTTACCTTCAACTTTATATGATGATGCTAAAGCATTAGGTGTAAAAGTTATCTTTAATCAAACATATGATTTACTGACACATGCTACATCTGCCGTTGTAACATCAGGTACAGCAACTTTGGAAACAGCTTTATTTGAAGTTCCACAAGTTGTTTGCTATAGAACAAGTCCTGTTACCTACAATATCATCAAAGCTTTAATTAAAGTTCGCTTCATTTCATTAGTTAATCTAATTGCAGATAAAGAAGTCGTAAAAGAATTGATTCAAGGAGATTTCTCCACCGAAAACCTTGAGAAAGAACTGAATTATACTTTAAATGATAAAAGAGATAAAATCCTTCAAGATTATAAAGATTTAAAGGCTTTAATTCAAACAGAAGGAACATCAAAAAGGGCAGCAACCTTAATGTATAAGTACTTAACTGAAGGTATTCCAGAACAAAAATTTTAATAAAAAAGCTCCTACTTGAATGAATCAAATAGGAGCTTTTTCTTTTTAAAAAAATATCTTATTGACCTTCTTTTTTAAGATCTTCTTTTCCTTTTAATGTATATTTTGAAGGTATTTTAAAAGGCATCTTTTGCTCTTCTGGTTGGAATTCAATTTTAGTAAATTCTAATTCTACTGTAGTTTGAGCTTTAATTTTCTCTTGGTCACCTGTACCAATTTTTACAACCGAATGATAAGGGGCAATTTGACCTTCAGTTCCTTCTACTGCTTTAAAGTCATCATACTTAATAGTAGCTATTTTCTTATCTTTCTTAAGTAGAACAGCTATTTTATCTAATTTTTGAGTAGACCGATCTACAGCTGCGATAGATTCTATTCCTTTTATTTTCTTAGTTAACAAAAATTCTTCATCAGACATTTTAAATTTTGACTCTTGAAAAGTTGCTGGTAAATCTCCTGTAAAAATAGATTGTAATAAGTCGTAATCAATCCTTGTACCTAGTAATAATTCTACATCATCATAACTCAAAGCATAAGCCTCTTTCTCTGTTTTCAATAATGCAAAAACACTATCTTGTGTAGCATACACTCGTAACCCTTCAATTTTAGCTACACGCATTGACATCCACATTTGTTTACCTTTCTCGATTCTCGTGTCTATAGAAAGTTTTGTTTCTTTACCTTTGCTAGTAAACGATAGTTTTCCCTTTGTAGATAGGTAAGTATAATCAAGATTGTGGATATCTAATTCTGTATCTTTTGAGGAAGAAGTTGTTGTTGTTGCCACTTTAGGTTGACAACTAAAAACAAATAGGATTAATGGGAGTAATATATAATTTTTCATTGATTCAAATTTCTATAATCTTGATAAGATGAAATGCAATATAAAAGAAAAGGCAATCATACAAGTACGATCGCCTTTTTGTTACAATTTATCTTCTTAGAGTTTAGCTAAAGCTTCTTCTAATGCCTTGATTTTACTTTCAGCATCTTCTTGCTTTTTCTTCTCTGTAGCTACTACTGCTTCAGGAGCATTGGCTACAAAACGCTCATTAGATAATTTCTTCTGAACTGAAGCTAAGAATCCTTTCGTGTATTCTAACTCTTTTGCTAACTTCTCTTTTTCAGCCTCTACATCAATTTGATCAGCAACGTCGATGAAACATTTGTCTGATTTGTATACAAATTGAGTAGCACCTTCTACTTCTGCATCTACCATTTGTAGTGACTCTAAGTTGGCTAACTTAGTAATGATGCCACCGAAACGATCATACACAGTATTGTCTTTGGCTAATACTGACATTGGAAGAGGTACTTTAGGACCAATTTGCTTTTGGTTACGAACATTTCTTACTTGAGAAATTACTTCAAAAGCATCTGACGCTTGAGCTAATAACTCTGTATCAAAAGGTTGTACTGTTGGATACTCAGCGACAACACAAGCATCACCTTCTGCTCTATCCTTAATTGCATGCCAGATTTCTTCTGTTAAGAATGGCATGAATGGATGTAATAATCTTACGATTTTTTCGAAGAAGTTGATTGTTGCTTCTAAAGTAGCGTTATCGATTGGAGAACCATAAGCAGGTTTTACCATTTCTAAGTACCAAGAACAGAAATCATCCCATACCAATTTGTAAATTGACATTAATGAATCTGACAATCTATATTTCTCATAGTTTGCTTCAACGTCTTCCAATACTTGATTGAAACGAGACTCAAACCAATCGATAGCGATTTTATTTGCTTCAGGCTGTGCTTCTTCACTTACTTCCAAACCTTTTACTAAACGTAAAGCGTTCCAGATTTTATTCGCGAAGTTACGACCTTGCTCACATAATTTTTCATCGAACAATAAGTCATTACCAGCTGCAGCAGATAATAAAAGACCTACACGTACACCATCAGCACCATAATCTTTCATTAGATCAAGTGGATCAGGAGAGTTACCTAATGACTTAGACATTTTACGTCCTTGACCATCACGTACTAAACCTGTTAAATATACATTCTTGAAAGGTAATTCACCTTTCCACTCATAACCTGCGATAATCATACGTGCTACCCAGAAGAATAAGATATCTGGACCCGTAACTAAATCATCAGTTGGGTAGTAGTAGTTGATCTCCTCATTTTCAGGTTGAGTAATACCATCAAATACTGAGATTGGCCATAACCAAGAAGAGAACCAAGTATCCAATACATCTTCATCTTGAGTCAATTGCTCTAAAGTGATTGATGGATCTTTTTCTTGCGCTAATGCTAATGCCTCTTCAGTAGTTTCAGCTACTACATACTCACCATTTGGAAGGTAGAAAGCTGGAATTTGTTGTCCCCACCATAACTGACGAGAGATACACCAATCTTTCACATTTTCCATCCAGTGACGGTAAGTGTTTTTGAATTTTGGAGGATGCAATTGAATGTTGTCATTCATTACATTCTCTAAAGCAGGCTTAGCAATTTCCTTCATAGAAACGAACCATTGCGTAGAAATACGAGGTTCGATTACCGCACCTGTTCTTTCAGAAGTACCTACTTTATTTTGTAATTCTTCTTCTTTCACTAAGTTACCTGATTCTTTCAAGTCCTTAACGATTTCCTTACGAACTACAAAACGGTCTTTACCGTCATATTTAGCACCTGCTTTTGCATTTAAAGTACCATCCTCTTCAATAATATCAATTACTTCTAAGTTATGCTTTAAGCCTAACTCGTAGTCATTGATATCGTGAGCAGGAGTTACTTTAAGGCAACCTGTACCAAATTCAATATCTACATAATCATCACCAAATACAGGAATTTCTCTATCTGTAGTAGGAACGATTACTTTTTCACCAATTAAATGTTTGAAACGCTCATCGTTAGGATTAACACAAACTCCAGCATCAGCAGGAATTGTTTCAGGACGAGTAGTTGCAATTGTTACAAACTCCCCTTCTTTCCCAACGATCGGGTATTTCACATAGTAAAGTTTAGAGTTTACCTCTTTGTGGATTACTTCTTCATCAGATAAAGCTGTTTTCCCTGCCGGGTCCCAGTTTACCATACGAGCACCTCTGTAAACCCATCCTTTTTTGTAAAGGTCAACAAAAACTTTGATTACTGCTTTAGAAAGCTCGTCTTCCATAGTGAAACGAGTACGATCCCAGTCACATGAAGCACCTAACTTCTGTAATTGGTTAAGGATAATTCCACCATATTTCTCTTTCCACTCAAAAGCATATTTCATGAATTCGTCACGCGTGATATCAGATTTTTTGATACCATGCTCTTCCTTCAACATCTTTACTACTTTTGCTTCTGTAGCAATTGATGCGTGGTCTGTACCAGGAACCCAACATGCCTCGTATCCTCTCATACGTGCACGTCTTACCAATACATCTTGTATAGTGTTGTTCAACATATGACCCATATGAAGTACACCTGTGACGTTTGGTGGTGGTATGACGACAGTAAATGGCTTCTTATCAGGGTTTGGCTCCGAATGGAAGTATTTATTATCTAACCAGAATTGGTACCATTTGTCCTCAATGTTTTGAGGATTGTACTTTGACGCAAGCTCCATGCTTATAATTTTAGAAACAATAATTTATAAAAACACACTCTTTCATGAGTGAATAAATTCTTTACGAACGGCAAATTTAAACAAAAAGAAATGTTTTCATTAAGAATTAAGAATTAATAATGATTAACTAAACATTTTTTTCATTGTCTAGTTCAATGTTGCATTAATATTAGCATAGGTCATTTGTAAAAGCTTCTTCCTCGCTTCTTTACTAGACCATGCGATATGAGGTGAAAGGATTAATTTGTCTTTATTTTCCACCTTTAATAATGGATTCTCTTTATCCATTGGTTCTGATACAAAAACATCTACAGCTGCACCTGAAATCTCATTTGTATTAATAGCTTCTACTAATGCTTTTTCATCGACAATTCCACCTCTACCAACATTAATTAATAGTGCTGATTTTTTCATTGCCTTTAATTCTCTTTCACCGAAGGCATTTGCTGTTTTTTCATTTAATGGAGCATGAATTGAAACAACATCAGATTGTGATAAGAATTCATCAAAATCAACCATTTCGAATCTTTGATCTCTGATTTCACCAGAAGTTGAAAAATAGATTACTCTAGCTCCAAAAGCAGATGCAATTTCAGCTACTCTTCTTCCTATATTCCCCATGCCATAGATTCCATAAACTTTTCCATTAAGTTCAGAATAACTTTGTCCAATCCAGGTAAAAATTGGGGATTTACTATATTCTCCAGTCTTCACATATTGATCATATTCATTGATATGATTTAGTAAAGACAACAACATAGCGAAAGTTTGTTGTGCGACACTTTCCGAAGAGTAGTTGATAGCATTTTTCACCTCTACCCCTAATTCATTAGCAGCAATTAGATCTACATTATTCATTCCTGTGGCTGCAATTGAAATCAATTTAAGTTGAGGATTCTCCTGCATCATTTCTTTATTAATGACAACTTTATTGGTAACAATCACTTCTGCTCCTTTTATCCTTTCCTTCGTTTGTTCAGGTGTAGTAATATCAAAGTATTTAACCTCACCTAATTCTTTGAAAAGTTCTAATTGCTCATTACAATCCTCACCTAATGTTGCTGTATCTAGAAAAACTATCATCTATTTATTATTTTCTTTTAATGTTTTCTACCTTGCGGCTAATGCTAAAAATAGCAATCTTATTTTATTAATTAAAACATAAAAAAGGTCAAAAAATGAAAGTTACCACGTGGAGAAAGATTCCTTCAATTTGGAAAGAGATTATTCTATTGAGTATTAAAGTTCAAGAAGATAAAATAGTTGATGAAAAGGTACTGTCATTATTAGAAAAATATAAGGATGCTAAAAAAGTTTATGAAAGCCTTTTTGATGAAAAAATGTTAGTAGAAGACTGGCCAAACTTTACTTTTTTTAATCGATTATCCCCATTACAAGATATATATGCTTCATTTCTTCCAATTGAAGACATTGACCCATTAATTTATTTTCCTCTTACTAAAAAATTACATGTTGAAGGCACTCAAATAATGGCTTTAGACGCATTGGTATTAACAGCAAGTCTTGAGGAAGTTTATTTGGATAATACCTTTGTTGATGACATTTCTGAAATTATCGATCTTCCTCTTAAAATAGTAAGTATTAAGGGGTGTATTATAGAACAATCTCAATTAAAAACCGTTGAATTAAGAAACCCTTCTTGTAAAATTATTGTTTAAAAAAATGAATAAAACACCAAAAATAGTCCTATTCGATGGTATTTGTAATCTTTGTGATAAAAGTGTACAATTCATTATCAAAAGAGATCCCAATCAACATTTCAAATTTGCTTCTCTTCAATCTAATGAAGGAATTCAATTATTAAAAAAATATAATTTACCAGAAGATTACACAGATAGCATTGTTCTTATTGATAATGGTATCGCTTATAAAAAAGCGGCTGGAGCCTTACAAATAGCCTCTTATTTAACTTATCCTTGGAAAGTTTTTCGATTTGGGAAGCTACTTCCTAATGCTTTTACTAATTTTTGGTACGATCTTATAGCAAAGAATAGATATTCCTTTTTTGGTAAAAAAACAGATCATTGCGACCTTATTCACCAAAAAAGAAGATATACTACTGTAGATTAATAGGCCAAACACAATATGACTACAAAAAAATCGTATTAGATATATAGCTTATTATTTATGCTTCCTAAAAAATAATTGAACTTTTTTCAATAATGAGATTAATGACAATGAAAAAGAACATTCTCTTTTTATTAATATTTTTTGTAACTACTTCTTTGTCATTCGGCCAGGAAAAACTAACTATGGAATGGTGGAATGGATTAGATAAATATTGGAAAGGAATTTTCATGTCACAAATAATGTGGCAAGAAGATGAAATGACTGAAGAAGGACTCGCAAAAATCCAAGAATTAAAATCGATTAATGCTTCAGGTTATGATGATTATGGTGATGAAAGAATAGTAACTAGTTTAGAGCCTATTGCTTCATTAATTATGTTAGAGGATGTAGATATTTCTTACACAAGAGTGAAAGATTTAACGCCTTTGATGAATATGCATCATTTAAAGAGATTAAATCTAGCTTATACAAGAGTAAGTGATTTAACTACTTTAGATCACAGTACTACAATTCATGAGATCTTTTTATCAGGAACAAGAGTAAAAACATTAGCTCCTTTGGCAAATATTCCTTTAGAAAATCTTGACTTATTCCAAAACAAAGCATTTGAAGATTGGGAATCATTAGCAGCTTTTAAAACTATGGTGAACCTATCGTTAGATGAAACAAAAGTGACTGAACTATCTTTCCTTTCGGGTATGAAAGCACTGAAAGAATTGAAATTATCTTATACTAATGTTGAAGATTTAACGCCAATTAAAAAACTGAAAGGTCTAACATTACTTCAATTACAAAAAACCAAAGTAGTTGACCTTACTCCCATCAAAAAATTAAAGAAATTAGAACATTTAAATATTAGTAATACTGAGATTGTCGATTTATCTGCAATGTCAAAATTAAAAAGTTTACACACATTTTATTTTTCTGATAGCAAGGTTACCGACATCTCTGTTTTATCAAATAACTTAGGTCTTACAGAATTAACCTTCTCAAACACTCTAGTAACTGATTTAAGTCCACTTTCTGATTTACCAAAACTTAGTATATTAATCATTACAGGTTCACAGGTCAAAGATGTGAAACCGATGGAAAAAGTTCAATCTTTAACCATCATGTACTTTAGAGATTCAATGGTATCCAAAGAAGATGTGGACGCCTTTAAGAAAGCTAAACCTGAGGTAGAGACTGATTTCTTCTAAAAAGACTTAAAAAGAAACATTATTAAAGTCTTATTTCATCTTAATATCATAAAACCTTAATATTTTATTGACGGTTATTTGGTAAAAGATAGAAATAAGACTTTTTTTGTGGAGGATTTAATTTAACCTCTATAGTCCAGTGAGTGAAGTCATAAAACACGAGTGTGGCATTGCAATGCTACGACTAAGGAAGCCACTTTCATATTTCATTGAAAAGTATGGCACTCCGACGTATGCTATCAGCAAGATGTACCTGTTAATGGAGAAGCAACGCAACCGTGGTCAAGATGGAGCCGGTATTGCCAGTATCAAACTAAACATGAAACCGGGCAATCCATTTATTGACAGAGCTCGGTCTGTTGAAGCTGATCCAATCAACGACATCTTCAAAAAGGTAGGCAAAAAACTAAACAAGATAAGCAAAGACACTTCAAAGTATCTTGATGCAGATTATCTAAGAGAAAACATCCCTTACATGGGTGACGTTTACATGGGACACCTTCGCTATGGTACCCATGGTAAAAACACAATCGGTCACTGTCACCCTTTCATGCGTAACAACAACTGGAGAAGTAGACAGCTTATTATGGCTGGAAATTTCAACATGACTAATGTGGACGAGTTATTCGACAGGTTAGTCAGTTTAGGACAACATCCTAAAGAAAACGTTGATACCGTTACTGTAATGGAGAAAATAGGTCATTTCCTTGATCTAGAAGTTCAAGATTTATTTCAGAAATACAAAGAAGAAGGAATGGACAATGTGGACATTTCTGATCGTATTGAAGAAGAATTAGACCTTCAAAAGGTACTTTCTCGTTCTTGTAAAGACTTTGATGGTGGATACGCTATTATGGGTCTTACTGGACACGGTGCTGGTTTTGTTGCAAGAGATGTCAATGGTATTCGTCCTGCTTACTATTATGCAGATGATGAAATTATCGTTGTAGCTTCGGAAAAGACGGCTATCAAAACTGCTTTTAATGCTAAATATGACAAGATCAAAGAAATAGGTCCTGGTAATGCATTAATTATGAGCAAGCATGGTGACTATAAAGAAGTAGAATACCTTACTCCTGCCGAAAAACTATCTTGTAGTTTCGAAAGAATCTATTTTTCTAGAGGTACAGACCCGGCAATTTACAGTGAAAGAAAAAAGTTAGGTGAATTATTAGTTCCAAAAGTTCTCGAAACACTTAACTATGATCTTGAAAATACAGTTTTCTCTTACATTCCAAATACAGCGGAAACTGCATTCCTTGGAATGATGGAAGGTATAGACAAGTATTTAGTTCAAAAACGTCTTGAAGCTATCGAACAGGGAGTTTCAGGTAAAGAGCTTGAACATTTAATGACCTTCAGACCTCGCCAAGAAAAATTAGTTATCAAAGACGTCAAAGCACGTACTTTTATTGCTGATGATACGATGAGAGATGATATGGTTGCTCACGTTTATGATACTACATACGAAGTCATCAAAAAGAAAGTCGATACGCTCGTTGTATTAGATGATTCAATCGTACGTGGTACAACGCTAGAAAAATCTATCATTAATATGTTAGATCGCTTAGAACCTAAACGTATCATTGTTGTATCTTCTGCTCCACAAATTAGATATCCTGACTGTTATGGCATTAATATGTCTAAAATGAAGGAATTCGTTGCTTTTAGAGCTATGATTAATCTAATGAAAAAGAAGAATAAGGAGGAACTTTTAGACGAAGTCTACTACCGTTCAAAATCAATTCTTAGAGCTGAAGAGTTTGATGTTAATCATGTACAATCATTATACAATCATTTTAGTGATGATGAAATTAGTGAAGAAATTGCCAACATGATTAAATTAGACCATATCAATGCAGATATTGAGGTTATCTATCAAACTGTTGAGAACTTAAATATTGCTTGCCCTAATCACTTAGGTGATTGGTACTTCACGGGTAACTTCCCTACTAAAGGAGGTATGAGAGTGGTACATAAAGCATTTGTAAATTATATGGAAGGAAAAGAAGTAAGAGCCTACTAATATTGTATGCTATTTTCTAAAACTTTTCTTTTAAACAAAAGGCTAGGATGTAAAAATCTTAGCCTTTTCTTATTTAATTTTACTGTATGAAAGATAGAATATTACTCCCCTCTTCCCGTTACATTATGGGATTCAAAAATAAAGAAGAACGGATCATTCAAAGAGCATTTCAAGATTTCTTTTATGAGTTATATGATGAAAAGGAAGATATCTATATGTTCCAAAGAGGGTTTTCAAAGGCATTGACATTAATTCTATTTGCTAATGAAGTAAACGCTGAAGCAGAATTTATTGAATTAATACTCCTTCATTTTCCAAAACTACAAGAAGATTATCTGATTGAGGAAATAGAAATAAAATTTAGAGATGAAGACCTCCTTTTACTTCAACTACATTTTAATCATCAATTGTCAAATGAGGCAATTAGTGCAAGAGTAGGATGTTCTCCAGAAGAAGTGATTGCTAAAATCAATAAATACCAACAATTATGGGGTGATGGTCAAGAAATGACATTAGAGGATTACTTAATACAAATTGAGAAACGACAGTGGTACAAACGTTTAATGCAAAATCCTATTCCTCTTAAACCTAATAAGAAAAAAAAGAAATCAAAAATAAGTGCTTCAATAGGCGAAATCAATAAAGTTGACTCTTCACTTTGGGGAAAGATTAAGAACCTATTTTTATAAAAAAAGAGGCTGTCTCATAATTAAAAAATTGAGACAGTCTTTTTTTGTATCTTGTGATTATGGCCAAGAAAACTTTCAAACCGTATTCACAGCATCAAACAACTTTATTTCCGATGGACTTAGGAAGCATGATTCCTGAAGGACATCCGGTGCGCGTTTTAAGTACTGTGATTGACTCTATTGATCTTAGTATTTTATTTAATGATTATTCATCTATGGGAGCAAGTAGTTTTGATCCTAGAATGATGCTGAAAGTATTGATTTATGCTTACCTAAATAATATTTATTCAACGCGTAAGATTGAAAATAGCCTTTCAGAAAATATTCATATGATGTGGCTTTCAGGTATGCAGAAGCCAGACCATAATACCATCAGTCGTTTTCGAAGTGGTAAATTGAAGCCACATATAAAAACTATATTTTTCAAAATAGTTCGATTTTTAATGGATCAAGATCAACTGGATCTAAGCGTTGCTTATACTGACGGAACTAAGATTGAAAGTAAAGCTAACAAGTACACTTTTGTTTGGGCTAAGACCATACAAAACTCAAAAAACCGTATTGAAAAGAACCTTGAAGAGTTATGGGCTTATGCTGAAAAGTTAGCTACAGATGAACTAAAAGACCGAAAACCAACTTCTTTCAAACCAGTCTCTACTGATCAAGTGACGAAAATTACTTCTGAAATATCCGATGCACTCAAGGACAAAAAGGTGAGTAAGAAAATGAAGCAAAAGCTGAATTATGTCAGGAAAACACAAGCACCAAAAGTAGATCAGTACAACAAACATGAAGAAAATTTAGCAGGAAGAAACAGCTATTCCAAGACAGATCATGAAGCC